>CAWUJF010000177.1:0-6447 GCA_963922405.1 uncultured Hyphomicrobiales bacterium
AACGGTTCCAACTGCGAAAACGATACCGGAGTCTGCAGACGACGCAGTGAACGGTGTGTGGCCACAAAAGCTGCGTCTTCTGACCTGCGTGATAACTCCATTGCTGTTTCAACTGGTGTGCCGAACAAATCAAATAGAGTGCTATCACTCTCCGATAAACGGAGATAGGCCAAGCCAGCATCCATACCTATGTTCAACCGGAATCGATTTGCTTCAGCTGGAATTGAAGGATTGGCGCCCCCATTTTCCTGAAGTTCGAGTATTGCGTTCACTGCATATTGAGCGTCTTCTTCTGATGCTGTGGGGTAACCGAAAACTGCAAAGATTTCCCGGCTTATTCCGGCTATTGTCACCGCACCATGAGATTGCAAGGTTTGTGTAACAAATTCAGAATGTGCTTTGAGACCTTCTTCAAACTCTTCCAAATCAAATAATGTGCCGGAGCTACCGGGACTAATCCTGACCACAACTACCGAGAAGAAACCCCGCTTTCCGCTCGCAGTAGTTTTAGTAGATTTTGCATCAACCGGCTGTATGGGAGAGGTTGATTCTCCAAACTTCAGTCTCATTTCTGAGATGAAGTTCTGCAAATCCATTGAAGGCTCTTCACCCCATTCTTCATCAAGGGCGTCCCACAATTTTTGATAGACACGAAGCATCCCGGCTGAATTTCCGTTCTTTGCCTCTTCCGTTATCAGCAACCTCGCCGCGGTCTCGTTTGTAGGATCAATTCGAAGCAATGCGTTTGCTGCCTGAATTTTGGATTGCTCAGGAAGTTTTTCTGTTTTTACCATTTGGGTAAGAACGGACCTAATTCCCTGATCAACCTCCAAACGCCATTGCCGCAACCAGTCGTCTAACGCTGGATCCAATCCATCAAATCCCTCCAGCAGTCTTTCCGGATCGGGGATTGAAGTGAGGTCCGGTATAGTTTCGTTTGCGGGAGTATAATTGAGAATATCCAGATCGCTGGAAATGATAGAACGATCCAGAGTAACACTTTCCTTGGTTACGGTGAGAAAGTCAGCATTAATTGTGTCTAGCCGTCTCTTGAGCTGATAAACACACTGACGCAGGGAAGTTCTTGCACTGGAATTGTCACTCTCACTCCATAACAAACTGGCTAGTTTATCCCGGGTGGCATGTGATGTTTCAGAAAATGCCAGATACGCCAGTAAAGCAGCGCCTCTTGTTATAGATATACGGATTTCCTGGTCTTCGGAATTGAATAAACGAAAGCCACCAGATGCAACAATGTGAACCTGCTTTTTGACGCTTTCGTTCATGCGTGTTCCCTCCCCACAAAACTCAAAAGCATTTTGAGTGCTTATCCTATTATCTATGTCAATGTTATCAGTACTTTAGACGTATTATTATGAAAAGTGATTTCTCCCTCTTGATATTACGGGGTTTTGCAAAAACCTTCTAAAACTCAGAAGAACATTCTGGCCAAATGTTTACTCCCTGCCACCCCAACTTTCGATCTACTATTCTGTATTGCTCAACACATGATCGCGATGATCCTCAATATCCATCAAATCCAATCCAAAAAACCATCTGCCTTTTACCATCCAGGAAAACCCAAAGGCCCATAATGCCAAAGCTTCGAACCAGAACGTTAAGTTATAGGTGTTCCAAAAAGAAAATCCAACAAGAGCGTTAAGGCCGAGCGCTGCGATGCTGATTATAATCAGTGTTCCGGAAATGATATAAATTCTGTTACGGTTCTGCTTAACGGTAAATGGTTGTTGTGTATCATCATATTGGTCAGGTTTCATTCTAGTAAACACGATGAATGAGTAATATGCCAAAACGGCGAACAAAATCGCTGCCGCTATGAAATGATATGTGCTTGCGTTCATAAACAACTCAAAATGTGAGTTACTTGCTGTTGCCGGAATAACAGTGACAAATTCGGCTTGGTTTAGGCGTTGAAAATCCGCTAATGCCCGTCCACTGAATTCTTCCAACGGACAGCCACGCCCGCTCGTAGGGATTGCCGCGACAACAAATGCACAAAATCCTGCAAATGTCGCAATTTTGCTTTCCGATGGATTTCCACCTCGGTATGCGATCATGAAGGTACCAATAAAAATCAGTGATCCGACAAATATATCGCCCCAGAACTGCGCATAATAGTAATGGCTGATGGAATCGTAAAAACATGCACCAAGCACTGAACCCAGAAGCATTACGATAGGCAGCCCCAGGGCAATCAAGCCAACAATCAACGCCAATCTTCTTTGATCAACTCGAATTTTGGGGTCGGTTGCATAGATGTAATCGGGATCCGGTTGATATCGATCTGGACCCGTTTCTATAATCTGCATTGAATTCACTACTTGCCAAGATTGTAATTTGTTCTGACGAGATAGAGTTTACACGCCAAAGTCGAATAATGAAACTTCGGTTATCCGGAATGAAATTTACCGAGAAAATTATAACCAAAATATGACGTGCCAATTGTGGATTTCCGGACAGACAACCCAGGCAATCAAATCATTCGGATAACTTGAAAAGCGTCAGAAACTGATTAGGCAGATTTCTTTCGAACTTTGGTTCCTGGTTTCCGACCCAAGCCCATTTTCCTTGCTAGCTGCGAACGGGTTTCAGCGTAGTTCTTTGTAACCATCGGATAGTCTGCCGGCAGACCCCATTTTTGGCGGTATTCTTCAGGAGAAAGATCGTAATGGCTGCGCAGATGTCTCTTGAGTGACTTGAATTTTTTTCCATCTTCCAGGCAGATAATATAATCATCGTGGATAGATTTGCTAATTGGAACTGCTGGTTTTGTATTTCGAGCAGGAACGCTTTTCCCTGTTTGACTTACGTTTGCGAAGGCTGAGTAAACTTCCCTAATCAATACGGGTAACTCAGTTGTAGAAACAGGATTATTACTCACATAGGCAGACATCACTTTCGATGTGGCTGCAAATACATTTTGGTGCTCGTTAGATTGTTTGTTTTCATCGTCATTTGAATGTTTCATTTAATACATCCGTTTATTCAGCCAATAGGATATTTGAAAATTTGTGTTTCACATAAATACGCATCTTTAG
Source organism: uncultured Hyphomicrobiales bacterium (assembly GCA_963922405.1). GTDB lineage: Bacteria > Pseudomonadota > Alphaproteobacteria > Rhizobiales > Rhizobiaceae > JAALLB01. The sequence goes on from CAWUJF010000177.1 coordinate 3,060, forward strand.
GCGTGAAATATCTGTCTGGATCTGAATTCTGTAAACCTGTGTTTTTCCACAGTATAGACGCAAGCAGTGGTGCTCTATCTAATGCGATCTCAATTTATTTATAGTTTTAGTAATTAGTTTTTTGATCGATATTTTTACCAAACTGAGAAAGTGGCAACTCAAGACATTTTATATTTATTTTGATTTCAAATTGTTTTCACTTGATCGCCTTTGCCTTAGCAATATCAAAGAGTATCCAAAGATTATATTGGCCAAATCCGCAGTTATTTTCCCACATGCAAATTCAACGCAAATTCTAAATTGACCTATCATTAAGCCTGTTCGGGAAATTGCTGTAGCCGTTCAGAGCTTCGCATAACGTGCAAAGCGACGATGTGATACTGTTTCTATTCAGCAGATTGGGTTCTTCATATTTTGTAGCATTTGTGATCTTAGAAAACTGCTTCTTTTGTGGAGAGTTGCACCAGCTACATCTCAAATTGTGATGATCTCGTAGAAAAGCGGACCTTGAGTTGCACTGGCACTGATTGATGAAACGGTACTGGCGGCATGCCGGTTTCGCTCATGGATAACAATGTGTCCGCCGCCTGCCTTCCAATACGTTTTGCTGGCAGTCTCACTGTCGTCAAACCAGGTTCCAGATACTCAGACCCGCCAAAGTCCCCTATGCCTACTATAGATACATCCGTCGGCACTTTGATGCCCAGGCTGTGGCATGCAAACAGAACACCATGGGCAATAATGTCATTCCCGCAAATTATTGCCTGCGGCGGTTGATGACCTAACAATGAGAGGGCTATGTTCTTGGCTTCTCCCAGATCGTAGGAACATTGCAGGTCTCGGTTCTCTCCGATTGCAATGCCCGCAGCCTGTAATGACTGAACAACGCCGATTTTACGTCCACGGGCGCGATCATTATTAGACGTTTCTGGAAATAGAAGAGCAATGTCACGATGCTTTAATTGAATAATGTGATCGGCAATGAGTTTACCTGCAAACTCATTATCTGCACCCACACTTGGCATGGCCGCGTTGGCGTCATAATTCCACATGCAAACCACAGGAACATCTCGTTGTTTAAGCATGTTTAAAGATACCTGGTCATGATCAAATCCAACGAGAGCTATCCCATCGATCCGACGTTCTAATAATGACCTGACAATTGCAGTTTCCAATCCTAAATCATATCCATGCGCAGCTATGAGTAAGGTTCTATCTTCTTCTTGCAGACGAACCGAAAAAGCTTCGATCATCTCGGCAAAAATAGCGTTATCGATTGTCGGGACAATAAGGCCGAAGGTTCCAGAAAAGCGATTGTGAAGCGCACCTGCCATGCGGTCACGAATATAACCCAAGTCCTGGGCGGCTTTTTCAATACGCTTTCGTGTTGGCTCCCTCACCACATCAGGACTGTTAAAAAACCTAGACACTGTTGCAGGTGAAACACCTGCGCGAAGTGCCACATCAATTATTCCTGGTGCGCCCTTTCGCGATCTGGTTCTGGCTTTTTTCATGGGCTTAAAAATACACAAAAATTTAAAAATGAAAACGTTTGCATTTTTATTTTCATTGGCTAGCCTAATCCACTGAGGAGATCTTGGATGGAATTTTTAAGTTACTTCGGTGGCGTTTTTGAACCGATATCCTTCCTATTGCTATTGGGCGGTACCATCGGCGGGCTTGTTTTGGGAGCGACGCCGGGTTTATCACCCACAATGGCAGTCGCACTGCTTATTCCATTCACTTTCCATCTTTCGCCCACGCAAGGTCTAATACTTCTTGGAGCAGCGTACACTTCTACCGTTGCGGGTGGTGCTGTCAGCGCGATTTTGTTGAAGATACCGGGAGCACCGGCAAATATTGCGACATCTCTTGATGGTAACGCGATGGCGCGAAAAGGTGAAGGTGCTCGAGCGCTGCATCTTTCCTTTCTCTCTTCCGGTGTCGGTGGTGTATTGGGGGTCTTGCTGCTTATCTTCCTGACCCCAGTCCTTGCACAATGGGCGTTGGCGTTTGGTCCCTCTCACCTCTTCTGGCTAGCAATATTGGGCGTAACTGTAATTGGATCACTGGATTCAAAATCGTTCGTGAAAGGTCTGCTCTCCGGATGCATAGGCTTATGGCTTTCGATGATTGGCTATGATGACATTCAGGGGGCGCAGCGGTTTATATTCCATAATTCACTCACGGGCGGTATTAACATTATTGCAGCTCTGATAGGTCTGTTTGCGATCCCGCAAGTACTCGACATGATTGCCAAAGGGCGGGTTGATCGCACCATTGAAGCCATTGAAGTTCCCAAACAGTCTTTTGTTGCCTCACTGAAGGAATTACTTTCAAGTTTCCGTGCACTATCCATTGGCACTGTTTTTGGCAGTATCATTGGCCTTATTCCCGGCGTCGGTGGTCAGATTGCAGGTCTTGTTGCTTATGACCAGGCCAAGAAATTTTCACCAGAGAAAGATAAGTTTGGGAGTGGGCATTCAGAGGGAGTAATAGCAGCTGAATCTGCCAATAACGCTATGGTGGGACCGTCCCTGGTGCCATTGCTCACCCTTTCAATACCCGGCAGCCCTACTGCGGCTGTTTTGCTTGGCGGACTTTTGATCCACGGCATTTTCCCTGGCTCTGACCTTTTCGACAATCATCCACAAGTGGCCTGGACGTTCATAAATTCCATGCTGATCGGACAAATACTGATGGTGATTTTCGGTATTTATACAGCCGCGTGGGCAGCAAGGATTGCCCGTGCTCCCATGCCCATCATGGCTTCAGCCGTACTCGTACTAGCATTGTTTGGATCATACTCTGTTCAACTATCTATGGGCGATGTTTACGTGATGCTTACACTGGGTGTTGGAATGTACTTTCTGGAGAAGTTCGGATTCTCCGCTGCACCTCTTGTTCTGGGATTAATCCTCGGTCCAATCGCTGAAGCAAATTTCATTCAGGGTTCCTTGATCGCCAACGCTCAAAACGGCCCAGTTGAATACTTCCTGACCGGACCACTGAACCTATTCCTTATTATCTTGGTTATCGCTTCTGTTGCATACAGTTTCTGGTCCAACATGATGCACGGAAAATCAAAAGAAACATCTGAGGAGGTTAAGGTATGAGCGCTTCCAAGCTACAACACACCATCTCATCCGGCGCGATCCTTTTCATTTCGATTTTTGTTGCGTGGATAAGTTTCACCCAGCAACCGGCAGATGCATTTCTGTTTCCAAGGCTGATTTCAATTTTCTTTGTAAGTTTAGCGACGTGGAATTTTGCGAGAGCTGTTACAGGCATTGCGAAAGTGGGGGAAGGTCTTAAGCTTTCTGTGTTCAGAAATATGGTTAATGTTTTGGTGTTGATGTTGATCTACACTTTTTTTGCCGCAAAAACG
>CAWUJF010000178.1:0-6432 GCA_963922405.1 uncultured Hyphomicrobiales bacterium
CCTGCTGTTATTGCCGATCACAATGCTTATGGGTTCGGCAAGGTTCTTCACCTGGACCCGCAGCGGCTTGCCAAGCATTTCCGCTTTACCAAGCCCGATAACCTCATGCACATCGCGGGAATATACGACACCGGAATCAGCTTTTTTGGAAATTCGTTCCAGCCGCGAAGCAATGTTGACCGAATGGCCAATGGCCGTCACCCGGCTTTGATCAACCTGGTCGGAAGTTTTGCCCACGCGTCCCACAATGGCATCTCCCACATGAACACCCACGCCGATTGAAAGCGGCTCATCGAAATACTGAGACAGGTTTCCGCGCAATTCCTGCGCTGCCTGATGGCATCTTGCACCGGCAGTCAATGCGGCAATGCTGGCTTCGCGCGCATTGGTCTCAAGCCCGAAGATTGCCATTAACCCATCGCCCATGAACTTGTCCACATAACCACCCTGCCCCTCGATCTCCGCCGTCATCTGATCAAAGAACTCGTTGAGAATAAACACCACATCATAGGGCAGACTGCTGTCCACGATCTTTGCAAAGCCGTGGATGTTGAGGAACATGATGGCCACTTTCCGCTCCACACCCCAGGCATATGGATCGCTTTTGATCGGCGCCACTTCATTGCTGCCCGGTTGAATGATAGGCCGCACTTCCGCGTCAGAGACGATCTTCGCCTGACAGGCAAGCCGCATATTCGCATCAGCGCCAATGCTTTCGAGCAGTCGACGCTCAGCCTGCCCCGGCGGTTTCAACGTGGAAGGATCAGATACCACCATGATCCGGCAGGTGGAGCAACGCGCTCTGCCACCGCAAATCGACATATGGGGAATGTTGGCCTGCCTGCTCACATCAAGCACAGTGGAACCGGGCGCTGCCTCGACTTTGAGCCCAGGCCCGTAAGTTACCGTCACCCGCTTTCTGAAATTCCGGCTGAAATATAAAACGAGGAATACACACAGCGTGGCACCCAGCAAAGCCAGAACAGCCATTTGCGCCGCTGGCACATATTCGCTCGTAACCGCATTTGCATTGGCAACCAGGGAATCAACCTCAAACTGCTTTTGACCAGTGCGATCAAGTTCCACCAGCATCAACTCCCGTTGAGCAGCGGTAATCCAGCCGGTAATCGCAAAGAACGGCACCGTAAACATGGCAAACAGGAAGAAACCAAAGAAGCTGCGATACCACTCATTAAGCCGCGACCAGAAGTGCAGCCCGATCATACCGTGAAACCAGACGATCAGCAGAAGCGCATTCTGCTTGATTGCAGCCGCCGGCCAAAGCAATGCCAGCTCCTGCAGATAAACCACGTCGGTGTTCTGAATGATTTCAGTCCCGCGGGTCGCAATAATATGCCCGATCAACCAATACGGAATTGCGAGACCCAATCCAATCTGGATCCAGCGCCAGATCGGTTGTTTCAGGCTTCTAATATTAATGACGGTCCACAGACCGAGCAGAATGTGAACACCCAGCGCAACGTATAGCGCCACAGAACCGGGCAGCGAACCCCAGATGAAAGACATCACCTCACGCATTTGCTCCATCGCGTTGAGGGAAACAAGACCAAGCCCATGATTGATGAAATGCCCCGTCACATACAGCAACAAAATGAAACCGGACCACAAACGCGCCTGTTGCGCATAGCTGCCACGCCCCGTTCCTCTGATTTTTGAGGGTTCCGCCTTCATGAATTCTTCCAATGACCAAAACTACAATTAAACAGATCAGTACCGTTTAATACGCCCGCAAAGGCGCGATGAGCGAGTAAACAAAGATACGCCTGCACTCACATTTGTGTCATTTATTGAAAAGGTGCTGCTCTACCGGGCAACGTAAAGGGTCTGGCCAACCCGGATATTGTTATACGGTTCAGGGATGTTGTTAAGCGCAGCTAACTGCGGCACTGTCAGCCCATGTCGCCGCGCGATCGCGAAAAGAGTATCCCCCTTCTCCACCGTCACACTGACCCGGTCAGTGCCTGATGAAGTACTGGGTACCACATCCGAGTTCTTACGGATGAGCGCGAGTACGGACAATTCTTCCTTTTGCGCTTTTGGCGGCTCTGGAATATCGTCACTTTTTTCAGTCTCATCACCAATATTGCGAATGGATCCCGTAACAGTGTTGTCCAACCACGGTGTATTTTCCTCTTGCGAAGAGGTTGCCACATTAATCCTGCCCGGATCAATTGCCACCGTCCGCGAAGAAGCTTCGCGCCACTGACCCTGATGATTTTCAACACCGCCATTTTCATGCAATATCGCAACCATAAGAAACCCCGCCGCACAAAATGCGGAGAAGCCGGTTGAAACCCTGGATAGTGTCGAAAGATCGTATTTCATAATCTAACAGGGTAAATCGCTGTGGTTAACAGAAGGTTCGTGGACGACCAAAAATGACTAAAACTGTATTTTTGCCTAAAAAATAAGCGCTTTGAATTTTCTGATTTGTCTGTTTTTTAGGCAAATTAGCCATTAACCCATTGATTATAAGAATTTCAGAGTTTTTCCCCAGGCACAAACTTGCCGCATTGTGCCACCTGAATATTTTGGCTCGCACTTTTGAAAAAGCTTGGAGAGCTAAAAATGAACGCTGCAGATACGAGTTGGATTCTCACAGCTACCGCCCTGGTGCTGTTGATGACTCTGCCGGGGCTGGGACTGTTTTATGCAGGTCTTGTTCAGGCGAAAAACGCCCTTTCGGTATTGATGCATTGCATTGCGATTGCATGCCTTGCATCAGTTTTATGGTTTGTAATCGGATATTCCATCGCCTTTACCGGTGAAGGAAACTGGATCGGCGGGATGGACCGTCTGTTCCTGGCTGGCATCGACCGCGAAACGCTATCAGGCACTTTACCTGAATCGCTGTTTGCCATGTTCCAGATGACATTCGCCGTGATCACCCCTGCCCTGATGGTGGGTGCTTTTGTTGAGCGCATCAAATTTGGTGCGGTGATGTTGATCTCGGGCCTGTGGCTTCTGATTGTATACGCACCAGTGACACACTGGGTGTGGGGCGGTGGCTGGCTTGCCGATATGGGCGTGATTGATTTCGCCGGCGGCATCGTGGTTCACATCACTGCAGGTGTTTCAGCAGCGGTAATCGCAATAATGCTCGGAACCCGCAAAGGCTTCCCGGAAAAAGTTCTGCCTCCTCATGCACCCTGGATGGTGATGGTTGGCGCCTGTCTTCTTTGGGTCGGTTGGTTCGGCTTTAACGCAGGCTCAGCTGTGGCAGCAGACCAGTCCGCAGCCATGGCAATGATCGCTACCCATCTTTCAGCAGCAACTGCTTCCATCGTTTGGCTGGTCATCGAAAAGATCAAATTCGGCAAGCCAAGCCTTGTGGGCCTCGTGACGGGTACGATTGCCGGTCTTGCCACAATCACACCAGCATCAGGAACCGTCAGCCCATTGGGCGGCGTTATTCTGGGCCTTGCCGGTGGTCTGATCTGTTACTTCGCGGTCGATATCGTGAAGCACAAATTGAAGATCGACGATTCTCTTGACGTTCTTGCTGTGCACGGCATCGGTGGTGCGACCGGCACACTTCTAGTGGCCTTCCTGGCAAACACAGGCTCTGGCGCCGCTGGCCTGGGTGAAGGTGTTACTGCCGGGTCGCAGTTCATCGTACAACTTACAGGTGTAGTGAGTGTTGCGATTTTCTCAGCGGTTGCTACATTCATCATCGTACTTATCACGAAGGCGGTTGTTGGACTGCGTGCAACAGACGATGAAGAGACAGAGGGACTTGACTTCAGCCACCATGGCGAAACCGCCTATCGTCTTTAATGGCTAACGCGAAAGGAAAAACTCATGAAAATGATCATGGCAATTATCCAGCCCCATAAGCTGGACGCAGTTCGCGAAGCGCTGAGTGGGATCGGTGTGGAAGGAATGACCGTTTCGGAAGTAAAGGGTTACGGCAGACAGAAGGGCCATACGGAGATTTACCGTGGCACTGAATATGCCATCCACTATGTCCCGAAAATCAAACTGGAAGTCGCGGTAAGCAGCGATATGGAAGCTCAGACAACTGATGCTATTCGTGAGGCTGCAGGGCAAGGTAAAATCGGTGACGGTAAGATCTTTGTCTTCGACATCCAGAACGCAATTCGTATACGCACGGGCGAAGCGGGCAACGAAGCCCTCTGATCAGTTCGCGAACCGACCAGAGTGGAGAAACCGGAGTGCAATGCACTCCGGTTTTTTTATTAGCAGGATTTTGTGAGTGGAGCCCAGTTGCTGAGGGTCTTCCCGTATTTCTGACCGATGAGGATACGGTACTCCGCATTGATAGAATGATGCACATCGAAGTTACGAGAGAAACTCGCAATGTGTATGCCGTTTGAACCTTTCACCGCATTGGCAGTGTAATGACCGCTGACGGAGCCACCTTTTCTTGCAATCATATATTGCACTTTTCCTGGCTTGCTTGTGAAAATCCATCCGGTCATTTTCGCCGGCATCGGGCATGCGCCCTCGCCTGGACTCTTAATGGCAAGCTGTGCTTTCACCACTTTCAGTTTGGTTGGCTCTTTCGGTAAAACAAAGTTACCTGCAAAAGCTGAAGAGAGAGTCGCGACAGATAGTGTTGCAGCAAGCGCGACTAGAATTTTGGACTTGGACATTTTTGTCTCCTGTTGTTAATGAGGCTCACACTATCGTTTCACCAAATCGTGATCTGTGCCATTTCTCACAGATCGCTATCAACGTTATAACCAGTTGATTATAAAAGTTATTTTCTGAAGGAACGGATCACAAATGCCTCAAACCTGTCTCCGCACCGAAACTGAAAAGTCGATTGCGCTGAAATTACAGAGAATTTTCGAATCCACCTTCGAGGATGACGGCTTTCCCATTTCAAGTTTCGAGGATCTGGACAACCCGGTGAATTGGGAACTTGCGGTATATGTGGAAACGGAACTGGCAGAATCGGTGCATCAGAAATTGGTTGAACTGGCGTCAGAAGCGGGTCACCAGGTTGCGTTCACCCGCGAAGATCTGGAGGATATTGACTGGGTCGCAGAAACCTTGCGGGAGCTTTCTTCTGTTCGGGCCGGCCGCTACATCGTTCACGGCAGCCATGAGAAACACATACCCCAACCAAACGACATTGCCATCTGCATTGATGCAGGACTGGCGTTCGGAACAGGTCACCATGGCACCACAGCCGGTTGCCTCGATATGCTGACCCGGGTTTCCAAAAAGCGCCAATTCACCAATATCCTCGACCTTGGCACCGGTTCCGGCGTTCTGGCGATCGCAGCGGCAAAAACCCACATAGCTCATGTTCTGGCAACGGATATCGACCCGGTAGCTACCGAAACAGCCACCTACAATGTGGCACTTAACGGCTGCCGTAGTTCTGTGGAATGCATCACCTCAACCGGCTTCAACCACCGGCGGTTTGGTGAACAGGCCCCTTTCGATCTGATCATCGCGAACATTCTGGCAAAACCGCTTCAATCCATGGCCCGGGACTTGGGCGCACACGCAGAGAGCGGCGCCACGATCATTCTTTCAGGCCTCCTGCCCCATCAGCGCGCAGCAATACAAGCCACCTTCCGTTCGCACGGCTTGCGCCTTGATCATTATCACATCAGGGATAATTGGCTGACGGTTGTTTTGGAAAAGCCTAACTGGCCAGCTGGAAATCGGGTGTAAAATCCTCTTCCAGGATTTTCCAGGTCTCGGTGTAATCCCGCACTCCAAACACTTTATGGGGTTTGCCAGCCTTTAGAAGAGCAGTTGCAAGAGGACGGTCATTGCCCTCTTCCCCGATATTGTCGCCAAAGAAACAGATTACCGCATCAGGGTGGCGCTGCTTCATTTCATCAAACAGTCTGGATTTGTTGAAACCCTTGGGTGCCACATCGATGGATATCTGCCCGCTGCAGGTTGCATCATAGTCCGGAAACTTGTTGGAAATCTTCTTGGCCATATCACAGCGTTCGTGCTTGATATGATCATATTCTGAATATTGCTCACGCTCCAGAGGTCCTGCATTACGGCCCACTACGGAGATGTTGAGCATACCAGTACGCTTTTCGATATGATTGCCCAGACGTTCTTCATAGGCGCTGGCATCGATCAGCGATTGTGCAAAGTCTTTCAATTCTGAAGGAAACTCGTGGTCATGTCGATAAACGACTTCGCCGTTTTCATACATTTCATTGCCTGAACACGGGAAAACACCCTTTACCCCGTCCAACAGCCATTCAGGCAGTTGATTCTGGAGTTTCGGCATATCGCTTCCGGATACAAGATAAACCGTTTCTCGTTGAACAATGGCTCGGAAAAAGCGGGCAAAATCTTCCTGAATTCGCCTGCGAGGACCAGTTAAAGTCCCATCAACATCAAAAACCAGAACTCTGTTTTCAGTTTCCATGATTCGAATTACTCAACTATAGGTTTGAACAAGTT
>CAWUJF010000179.1:0-6426 GCA_963922405.1 uncultured Hyphomicrobiales bacterium
ATTCTTGCCAGGCGTTTTAACAGAACGCTCATCCAGAGTGATCAGGTATCCGCCATCATCCTCCAAAACGGAAACCTCTTTATAGAACCGTTTTGGAAAAGAAGGCTTGTCCTTCTCCCGGTTTGATTTGCCTGGGCCTACGTCGCCGCGTTCGGCTGCTTTTTCAGCATCGTTGAGGATGTCACGCATCTGATCTCTTTTCTTGATCTATCACCATCATCAATAATCCAAAGCCTGGTCTTCAGCCGTTTCTTCGTCCAGGCCAAGCAGATTGAATGTCTGCACCATATGCGGCGGAAGTGGGGCTTTTACGTCCAGCATACCACTACCAGATGGATGCGGTATTCTGATACGTCTGGCGTGTAGGTGCAGTCTTTTTTGTATTCCGCCCGGAAATTCCCAATTTTCCACGTCAAAGTATTTAGGATCACCAATGATCGGATGCCCGATATGCATAGTATGAACTCGCAATTGGTGAGTACGTCCTGTAATCGGCTTTAGTTCCAGCCAGGAAAGGTTTGGACCGGCATTGTCTATGACCCGGTAATTGCTCACCGCATGGTCTGCATCAGGTTCTCCGTGCTTGACGACTCTCATCTTATCGCCTTCAGGCAAGCGCTCTCTGAGCAGATAAGTTGAAATCTTGCCTTCGCGCTTTCTAGGCACGCCTTTGCAAATGGCCCAGTACGTTTTGTCTGTGTCTCTGTGTCTGAATGCCTTGGTCAGTTCTGAAGCTGCTCCACGGGTACGGGCGACGACCAACACACCGGAGGTCTCGCGGTCCAGACGGTGCACAAGTCTTGGTTTTTCGCCTTTCTGACTCCGCATGGATTCGAGCATGGAATCTATGTGCCTGTTGACCCCGGAACCGCCCTGCACTGCCAGACCTGCGGGTTTGTTGAACACAAAGACCTTCTTGTCCTCATAAAGCATCATGGATTTGAGGACATCACTATCGTTACGATCCCTGATCGTGTTTCGTGTCAGAGGGCCATCAATCGGCGGCTTTTCCATTGAAGTCACTTGCGGTGGTAAGCGCACCGCCTGCCCCGCTGCAATTCGTGTATCGGACTTTGCGCGTTTACCTTCCAGACGGATCTGACCTGAGCGAAGCAGCTTCTGCAGTTGCCCGAATGCAAGCCCCGGATAATGCAGCTTGAACCAACGGTCGAGGCGCATTCCGGCTTCATCCGTATCAACGGTTTTTGTTTCTATTCCTGCCATGAAAACTATTCTTGTTTGTTTTGATTATCTCTTACAGGAAAGCCCGGCCAAACCAAAGCCCTATGAATATAGCAAGGACCGCAAGAAATACACTGGCCAGCACATAAGCAAATGCAGCACCCATGGAACCGCGCTCTATCAGATTAGCTACGTCCAGGGAAAATGCAGAGAATGTGGTAAATCCGCCGAGGATACCGGTCGCCACAAACAGCCGCACCTCTTCGGATGTTCCGGTGCGTTTCACGAGCCAGGCAATGAACAGCCCCATCACCAGGGAACCGAAGACATTTACAAATAACGTACCCCATGGAAATCCAGGGCCCATAATGCGCAAAGCAGCAACACCGCTGAGATGGCGAAACGAGGCGCCAATGGCTCCGCCAGCTGCAATAAGGAGCAAATGGCTCATTTTCGGTTCCTTTCCGCTCTTAGCCGATCCCAGTATTCAAGACGTTTTACAATATCCCGTTCGAAGCCTCGTTCAACGGGTTCATAATACTTCTCGCGGTCCATTTCTTCGGGAAAGTAATCCTGTCCGGAAAATGCATCCGGTTGATCGTGGTCGTAGCGATATCCTGCCCCGTAACCCTGCTCCTTCATAAGCTTGGTGGGAGCGTTGAGGATATGCCTTGGCGGCAATAAGGATCCGTTTTCTCTGGCTGAATGCCTCGCCTTTTTATGCGCGACATGAACAGCATTGGATTTGGGAGCGGAAGCCAGATAAACAGCCGCTTGAGCCAATGCCCTGTCGCCCTCGGCTTCACCTAGAAAGTCAAATGCCTGAGTTGCAGCCATGGTCACTACAAGTGCTTGGGGGTCTGCATTGCCGATATCTTCACTGGCCATCACCACCAGACGGCGACCGATGAACCGACGATCCTCCCCCGCCTCCATCATGCGGGCAAGATAATAGAGTGCGGCATCAGGGTCTGAACCTCTAACGGACTTATGGAGGGCACTGATCAGATTGTAATGACCATCCTGACCTTTGTCGTAGATCGGTGCACGGCGCTGCAAGACCGCTTGCAAACGATCCGCGTCCAGAGTTTCACCATCCTTTGCTACACGCCAGATTTCCTCTGCCAGCGAAATAATTGCCCTGCCATCACCATCAGCCATACGAAGCAGTGAAGCCCGCGCTTCATCATCCAGTGGCAGCGGTGAGCCATGTGCTTCCTCTGCCCGTTCGATAAGCTTCAACAGGCTCTCCTCATCATGGCTGTTGAAATTCAGAACGTTTGAACGTGAAAGAAGCGCTGCGTTGAGCTCAAAGGACGGGTTTTCGGTGGTAGCGCCAACCAGGACGACTGTTCCATCCTCCATAACAGGTAAGAAACTATCGAGTTGTGCCCGATTGAAGCGATGAATCTCGTCCACGAATAAAAGCGTCTGCTTGCCGCTCATACGGTGCATACGCGCTTTTTCGAAGACTTTCTTCAGGTCGCCGACACCGGAGAATATGGCCGAAACCTGTTCAAACTGAAGGTCGCATTCTCCTGCCAATAATCTAGCCACGGTGGTCTTGCCTGTTCCAGGAGGCCCCCAGAATATCATGCTTCCCAGAGTACCGGAGGCAATCATCCGGGTAATGGTACCATCCGGCCCGGTCAGATGTTCCTGACCGCTTACCTCAGAAAGTGATTTGGGACGCAATTGCTCTGCAAGAGGAGCTAAATGCTCCACATCTTCAGGATTTGCAGAAAAAAGGTCCGCCACGTCTTTTTACCGAGAGTACTGCCGGAAGAAACCGCCATTGCGGTTCATCACTAACTGCCTGCCTTGACGTTCAACCACGATCTCAAACCGATTGGGATCTCCTTTGAGTACAGGACCCAAATCAGCAACACGCTCTATTCGCTGTTCGTTCATCTCGCGGATAATATCGCCAGGGCGAATTCTGTTAGCAGCTGCGAATGAACCCCGTTCGACCTCTACCACAATCACGCCGGACAGCGATGGAGGTATCTTCAAGCGCTCTGCCAATGCAGGAGATAGATTGGCAACGGTAGCTCCACCAAGCGAGGTTCTTTCGGGTATTCTGGTTTCATTTGCCGGCACAGTCTCCGGTGCCTGCATCAGTGTCAGCGCCACGCGTTTTCGCTGCCCCCTGCTGAGCAGACGGAATGTGGCATCGTTTCCGATACCGACGGTGGTGAGGCGATATCCAAGCGCATTCACATGCGGCACAGGATTGCCATTGATGGCAAGTACGATGTCGCCTGGTTGGATGCCAGCCTTGTCAGCAGGACCACCGGGGAAAACTTCCTGCACCAGTGCACCGCGTGGGCGTTCCATCCCAAGGCTTAAGGCGATGTCAGAGGTGACTTCCTGGAAACTCGCACCAATCCAAGGACGCCTCAATGTGTCTCCGGTCTGTGATGAATCAAGCGCCACACGTACCATGTTGGAAGGAACCGCAAAACCAATACCGTTTGAACCGCCGGATCTTGAGAATATAGCTGTATTGATCCCGATCAGACGCCCTTGCATATCTACCAAAGCACCGCCAGAGTTACCGGGATTGATGGCGGCATCGGTTTGCAGGAAGAATCCGAAATCACCAATGCCTTTTCTGGAACGGGCGACAGCAGAAATTATGCCGCTGGTTACGGTCTGGCCCACACCAAACGGGTTTCCGATTGCCAAAACGAGGTCACCGACCAGGGCATCATCTGAATTACCAAGTTCGATGGGTCGGAATTCGTAATTGTCATCCACTTTCAGAACGGCCAGATCAGATCTCTCATCTTTCAGAATGATACGGGCTTCAAATTCACGGCCATCTGCTAGGGCTACTTTGACCTGATCGGCATCTTTGATCACGTGGTGATTGGTGATGATAACCCCGTTGCTGGACACAATTACGCCGGATCCCAATGAATTCTGATTTCGCTGGTTACGTCCCCGACCACCGAAGAAACGTTCAAAGAAAGGATCACCAGCAAAAGGCGATAACTGTCTTGGTCGTCTCGCCGCATAAACATTCACCACAGAAGGAGCCACCTGAGCCACCAAAGGCGCGAAAGAAAGCTGTATTTCTGCCCGGCTCGACGGCACCTGTTGCGCCTGCACAGGCAGGCTAACGGCAACACCAATTATGATTGAAACAAAAATCTTCAGGAACAGGGACGATCGCATTTCAAACCTTTCAAGGACGGAACAGGTGAGTATCTTAAACAACACTGTTTTCATATTACACTGTTAATCAAAAATGATTTTCGTGCTTCTTCCAAAACAATATCGGGTCAGACTGTGCTTACCCACAAATCAATTTTTACACAAACTGTGTGAGTGCGAAGTACTTCAAATCGGGTTTTGAACAGCAATTTTAGCGGTGAATATGGCTTATTTCGCGTTCAAGGTCACGGTTTCCTGAAATCCCGCCATAATCATTTATTTGACAAAACTTCAGACAGTTACGTGCTTTCAGCAGAGAAATAATGATAACGCCAGTGGATAATTGCATCGAGAAGTGGCAGCAAGAACTTCATCATCAATACAATTTGGTGAAGCATGAAACAAAAAAGGCCCGGCAAGATGCCGAGCCTTGATTGATTTATTTGTATGAGCCTTAAGCTTCTGCTGGAGTTTCCTCTACAGCGTCAAACTCTTCCATACGTTCGCGATCAGCCTTACCTTTGGCTTCTTCATCACGGTCAACAAGCTCGATAACAGCCATTGGTGCATTGTCACCAAAGCGGAAGCCTGCTTTCAACACACGTGTGTAACCGCCGTTTCTTTCCTGGTAACGGGGACCAAGAACATCAAACAATTTCTTGACCTGTTCCACGTTGCGAATGCGGGAAATAGCCTGACGACGTGCATGCAGGTCACCACGCTTGGCAAGAGTGATGAGCTTGTCAGCAACGGAACGCAGTTCTTTTGCTTTTGGCAGAGTTGTTACGATCTGCTCATGCTCAATGAGTGAAGCCGCCATATTGGCGAACATAGCTTTTCTGTGGCTGGCTGTACGATTAAGTTTCCGGCCTTGTTTGCGGTGGCGCATGACGCTCCCCTTTTCTCTATGGGTGACCTGGCTCTTAAGATCACCCTTTGGTTATGGGCTGATGCCCGTTTCAATTGCCCCTTGCGGGGCAGGATTAATACTGATCCTCGTAGCGTTTTGCCAGATCTTCGATGTTCTCAGGCGGCCATGCAGGAATTTCCATTCCCAGATGCAGACCCATTCCAGCAAGCACTTCCTTGATCTCGTTCAAAGACTTACGACCGAAGTTTGGTGTGCGAAGCATTTCTGCTTCTGTCTTTTGAATGAGGTCGCCGATGTAAACGATGTTATCGTTTTTCAGGCAGTTTGCAGAACGAACGGAAAGTTCAAGCTCATCAACTTTCTTGAGCAGTGCCGGGTTAAAGGCAAGCTCTGCAACTTCTTCCTGAACTTCCTCTTTCTGAGGCTCTTCGAAGTTGACGAAGATAGACAGCTGATCCTGCAGGATGCGAGCAGCGTATGCGACTGCATCTTCAGGAGTTACAGATCCGTCTGTTTCTACTGTCAAAGTAAGCTTGTCATAGTCAAGAACCTGACCTTCACGGGTCTTGTCGATCTTGTAAGACACCTTACGAACAGGAGAATAAAGACTATCAACCGGAATAAGGCCGATTGGTGCGTCTTCAGCTCTGTTTGATGCAGCAGGAACATAACCCTTACCAGTATTAACAGTCAGCTCCATGCGGATTTCAGCGCCCTCATCGAGCGTACAGATCGGATGCTCAGGGTTTAGAACTTCCACGTCACCAACAGTTTGAATGTCACCGGCGGTTACAACGCCTGGGCCTTCCTTGCGGATAACCATGCGTTTTGGACCCTCGCCTTCCATACGAAGGGCGATCTCTTTAACGTTCAGAACGATGTCTGTTACATCTTCACGTACACCTGCGATCGATGAAAATTCGTGCAATACACCATCAATCTGAAGTGCAGTTACAGATGCACCTTGCAGTGAAGACAGCAACACTCTGCGCAAAGCGTTGCCGATTGTCAGACCAAATCCACGCTCGAGTGGTTCAGCGACGATCACGGCTTTCATTTCGGAGCTGGAAACAATATCGAGTTTTGTTGGTTTGATCAGCTCTTGCCAATTTTTTTGAATCATTAAAAATATTCCTTGGTGTTCTGCCACCATCCTTTCGTGGCAAATTCCAAAAACCACCTACAATCAGGATTTATTGCAGGCGAAGTATTTT
>CAWUJF010000180.1:0-6400 GCA_963922405.1 uncultured Hyphomicrobiales bacterium
AAGCAATTGAACAGCAAGAAAAGATTATTGGAACACAACGTTTCATGATCGGTTGTGCTGGTGATGAACAAGCCGGTTTCTATTCTCAATCGGAATTTGATCTGAATGATCTGACTTACCGTCATCCGGGTAAGGTTTTTATGGAGTTGGGACGCTCTTGCATCCTTCCGGACTACCGCAATAAGCGGACGATGGAGCTCATGTGGCATGGGACCTGGGCTTATGCGCGGCAAAAATCTGTTGATGTGATGGTGGGTTGCGCATCTTTTGCCACCACTGAGGTGGAGACGCTTGGGCCTGTCTTCGCTTTCCTGTCACAAAATGCGCTGGCAGATGATGTCTGGCAGACAGCGCCTGTTGGAAGGACAGTAATAAGCCTAACAGAAAACCAATCCGCTAATGTGGATTTAAAGAAGGCCTTTCATCAAATGCCACCGCTCATAAAAGGATATCTTCGGCTAGGCGCGAAGATCTGCAAAAGCGCTGTTGTGGACCACGATTTCGGCACTACGGACATTATGATTGTTCTTCCGGTTTGCGATATTAATCCTCGTTACATTTCTTATTACGGGGAAGATGCCAATCGGCATTGTGCCTGAACTCGAGGGTGTATCTAAAGGGGAAAAACGGGCTTGCGACTTGAAACTAGAGGTGGTTTCAGGAAATCTACAGAGATCAAATTTTCTAATGTGTTTGGGCTCATAATTGTCAGAAGCAGCGATACAAAAACCACTGGCTGCATCCGGTGCAACTCCGATGATGCAACAGTATATCGAGATCAAGTCGGTCAATCAGGATTCACTCCTGTTTTACCGCATGGGCGATTTTTACGAGCTCTTCTTTGATGATGCAGAGGAAGCGTCGAGAGCTCTGGGCATAACGCTTACTAAACGCGGCAAACATGACGGCGAGGACATTCCCATGTGCGGTGTTCCCGTTCATGCGGCCGAAGATTATTTGCAGAAACTGATTGGTCTTGGATATCGCGTTGCGGTTTGTGAGCAGACGGAAGACCCAGCAGAGGCGAAGAAGCGTGGCTCAAAGGCTGTGGTTCGCAGGGATGTGGTTCGTTTGGTGACACCGGGGACGGTTACTGAAGAAAAGTTGCTTGACCCCTCCCAATCCAGTTTTCTTGCCACATTGGCGCGGGTCAAGCAGGGTGAAACAGAAGATGATTTTGCGATTGCCTGGATCGATATTTCAACCGGTAGTTTTCGTGTTTCTCCCACCAGTATCAAAGACCTCGGCGCTGCTTTGGCGCGAATTGAGCCACGTGAACTTGTTTTGCCAGACAGCCTTTACCATGACCCTGAAATTCGGCAGAAAATTCTGTTGGACGAGCGTTCACTCACCCTTGAGGCTGTAAGTTTTTTCGATAGCCAGATGGCTGTTGAAAGGATCAAGGAAGCCTTTGGCGTGAAGTCGTTGGACGGGTTCGGCAACTTCTCCAAAGCTGAGCTTTCTGCAGCAGGCGCGGCGCTGGCCTATGTGGAAAAAACGCAGATTGGCGAACGGCCTGCATTGATGCATCCTGAGCGAGAAGAAGCTGGCGATACGCTTTTCATTGATGCAGCAACACGTGCAAATCTTGAGTTGATGCGTACACTATCGGGAGAGAAACGCGGCAGTTTGTTCCACTCCATTGACCGCACAGTGAGCGGGCCCGGTGGACGATTGCTGGCGGAGCGCATGATGAGTCCGCTCAAGAGTCCGGAAGAAATAAAAAAGCGACAGGAGAGCATTTCCTTTCTACTTAATACTCCTGAACTGACCCGGAAGCTCTCTGAGTTTATCAAGCAGACACCTGACATGCCGCGGGCCTTATCTCGGCTTTCACTTAATCGGGGAGGGCCACGCGATCTGGCTGCTATCCTAACTGGTATTGTGAGTGGTAATAAAATTGCATTGGAATTGTCAGGCAGCGATCAGTTACCTCAGGAGTTTTCCGATGCACAGGTTGCTTTGTCATCTATCCCGAAAGCGTTACTGTCACTGCTCGATCGGGCGATTGCCGATGAGCTCCCCCTACTGGCTCGCGATGGTGGGTTTATCCGGGAAGGGTTTGATCAAAAACTGGATGAGCTCAGGCAGTTGAGAGATGAGAGCCGACAGATCATTGCGAATATGCAGGTTCAATATGCCGAGCGGACCGGCGTCAAATCGCTAAAGATCAAACATAATAATGTTCTGGGATATTTCATTGAGGTTACCGCCCTCAACGCGGATGAGCTGACCAATGATGAGGGCAAGGCAACCTTCATTCATCGACAAACATTGGCCAATGCCATGCGGTTCACCACGACTGAGCTCGCCGAGATGGAATCAAAGATTGCCAATGCTGCCGGTGAAGCGTTGCAGATCGAGCTCTCGCATTTTGAAACACTGGTGAATGAGGTGATGCAGGCCGCGACTTCGATAAATGCAGCAGCTCATGCTCTTGCCGTTCTGGATGTGGCGCAGGGGCTCACGAGGCTTGCGGAAACCCATAATTATTGTTGCCCGAAAATTGATGATTCCACCTCTTTTGAGGTCACAGCCGGGCGCCATCCCGTTGTGGAACAAGTCCTCAAAAAAGAAGCACAAAACCCCTTTGTGGCAAATGATTGTGACATTTCAGGTGATCCTTCCGGACAACTGTGGTTACTGACCGGACCTAATATGGGTGGTAAGTCCACATTTTTGCGGCAAAACGCTCTTATCATTATCATGGCTCAGATGGGTAGCTATGTGCCAGCTGATAGTGCTTATATCGGTATCGTGGACAGATTATTCAGCCGGGTGGGTGCTGCTGATGATTTGGCGCGCGGCCGCTCCACATTCATGGTGGAAATGGTTGAAACTGCTTCGATCCTAAATCAGGCCGGCCCGAAATCGTTTGTTATTCTTGACGAGATCGGTCGTGGTACGGCTACCTTTGATGGTTTATCGATTGCGTGGGCTGTGATTGAGCACTTGCACGAGTCTAATCGTTGCAGGACGCTCTTTGCCACACATTATCATGAACTCACATCACTTTCGGAGCCGCTTACCCGACTTTCCAATGTGACCATGAAAGTGAAAGAGTGGGAAGGCGATGTAGTGTTCTTGCATGAAGTTGTCCCAGGTACCGGAAATCGGTCCTACGGGATACAAGTGGCGAAACTTGCCGGTCTTCCGGGAGCCGTTGTAACGCGTGCCCGTGACGTGCTGGATCAGCTTGAAAACAATGAGCGGGCAAATTCTGCCAAAACCTTGATCGATGATCTGCCTCTATTTTCTGTGAGTGCGCAGCAACAGCCCACACCTGTGGTGCAGGAAGATGAGATTTCACAAAAACTGGAAACAATTTCGCCGGATGATATGACGCCAAGAGAGGCCCAACAGGCCCTTTATGATCTAAAGGCCCTGTTGATTTCCAAGAAAACTTAAGCTGCTTTTCTGTCCTGAAGCAGGCCGCGGTTTACCAGCAGTTCAGCAATCTGGATTGTGTTGAGTGCCGCACCTTTACGTAGATTGTCAGAGACAACCCACATGTTCAGGCCATTTTCAATGGTGATATCTTCGCGAATACGAGAGATATAAGTGGCGTCTTCACCAGCGCACTCATAAGGTGTGATGTAGGTTTCCTCATCCGGATTATCGACGACAAGACAACCTGGTGATTCCCTGAGGATAGCACGTGCTTCATCAGCAGTGATTTCATCTTCAAATTCCAGGTTCACAGCCTCTGAGTGACCCACGAAAACAGGAACTCTGACGCATGTTGCAGTCAGCTTGATGGAAGGATCCATCATTTTCTTGATTTCCGCTGTCATCTTCCATTCTTCTTTCGTGTATCCATCTTCCATGAACACATCGATATGAGGAATCAGATTGAAAGCGATTCGTTTTGTGAATTTCTCGTTTTCAATAGGATCAGCAACAAACACAGCTTTTGTCTGGTTGAAAAGCTCATCCATGCCCTCTTTACCAGCACCGGAAACAGACTGATAAGTGGCAACCACCACGCGCTTGATTTTGGCTTTCTGGTGAAGTGGGTTAAGAGCAACAACCAATTGGGCTGTTGAACAGTTTGGGTTGGCAATGATGTTTTTCTTGCGGAAATCTTCCACGGCATCCGCATTAACTTCAGGAACGATCAATGGCACGTCCGCGTCATACCGCCAAGCGGATGAGTTATCGATAACAACGCATCCTTGAGCGGCGATTCTCGGGGCCCATTCCTTGGATATCGACCCACCTGCTGACATCAGCGCAATGTCTGTGTCAGAGAAGTCGTAGTCATCAAGTACTTTACATTTCAGCGTTGCATCGCCGAATGAAACCTCTTTGCCCTGGCTTCTGCGTGAAGCCAGCGGTACGACTGTATCGGCTGGGAAGCCGCGTTCATACAATATTTCGAGCATTTCACGACCCACATTGCCGGTCGCGCCGATGATTGCAATTTTATAACCCATGGAACTGTTCTTTCCCCACTCTCCGCTTGTTTACCCTCCGGACTTGGCCCGGGAGAGTGATCAGGCACAAGTGGAAGTTATCACAGACCAGTCTTTGTTGACTTGGTCTTTGCAGATTTTGTGGTTTTGAATGTTGTGCCGGTAATACAAAGCTTCGTTCCAGCTGATGTTTGATCAGCTGTTACGGTTTTTTCGGCGATGTTCAATTCAAAAAACATTGCTGCTTCCATTACACATTTATGCGCCACGTCATACGCGTATTTTATTAAGAGTCAATAACAGTGATGGAGATCAGGTCAGAAATCGCGAAAAAATGAGGGTTTAATCCCATGCATAAGCGATTTTCTTGAGTGTCTTTCCGTCAAAAACTTCGCAGCCGGTGGCGATCTGACGTCCACCTGCGTTTTCATAGAATGAAATGGCGTTGTCGTTATCTTCCAGAACCCAGACAACCAATCCTTCATAGTTGCGCCGTCTGAGCTCGAAACGGGCATCTGCAAACAATTTTGCACCCAATCCTACGCCTTGATACTCAGGCAACAGGTAAATTTCGTATATCTCACCCTCCTGAGGGAAGGTTTTGACCCGGTTAGGGCCCAAAGTTGCATATCCAGCGATTTCATCGCCCAACTCAATTACGAGGATAATGGTTGATCTACGAATGGCGTTGAGCCACCAACC
Source organism: uncultured Hyphomicrobiales bacterium (assembly GCA_963922405.1). Lineage (GTDB taxonomy): Bacteria > Pseudomonadota > Alphaproteobacteria > Rhizobiales > Rhizobiaceae > JAALLB01. Next base: position 5,118 of record CAWUJF010000180.1, read on the forward strand.
TGCATCTCGCCGGTTGATCATGCGTGCCAGTGCACCGTGAGGCACCATTCCGGAATAGGCATTGCGCCATGATCCAGCATGAACTTCAGATATTGCGTCAGCGTCACCTGGGCGAGCCAACCGTGTTTCGGCGGTAATCGTAAACATGCCACCATTGTAAGTTTACTTTTTGTTAACCAACAAGCAAAAATTTAAAAAACTTGGTTAATAGGCACAGATTGTGGTTATAAGGTCACGCTCTACGGGTGACCTGTCTTGACTTGATACAGTTTCTGCGGTTTTTTCGATTTCCGGGGTGTGCGAATTTCCCCAACAGGCATTTGCCCAAACTTCGCGTCCGACTAACCCAAAACGGGAGGATGCGCTATGCCTGCACCAAATTCTATTTCAATTGAAGAGTTATCACGCGAAATCGGCACAAGAAATGCGCCGGTAGTAATCGATGTTTGTATTGACGAGGATTACGAGCTGGATCCCCGATTGATCCCCACAGCGATTCGGCGGTCTCATAAGGATATTCGGTCTTGGGCTGAAAATTTTCATGCTCAGGAACTGGTCGTAATTTGCCAGAAAGGCTTGAAGCTTAGCATGGGAGCGGCTGCATTTTTGCGAAGTGAGTCGATCAATGCGCGCTATCTCATTGGTGGAAACCATGCATGGCGCGATGCTGGTTTGCCATTAATTCCAGCAAAGCAATTTTCCCTGGATCATACACAACCCAGCCTTTGGGTCACTCGAAGCGATGGAGGTACGGATGCTATGACCTGCACTTGGTTGATCAGGCGTTTTGTGGACAGGAAAGCAAAATTTCTGTTTGTGGAGGCTGAACAAGTTGAGGCTGTGGCTGAGAAGTATGATGCTATACCGTTTGCTATTCCGGATGTGTTCTGGAGTGCTGAGGGAGATGTTTCCGCTTTTGATAAGATGCTTGGAGAGTTTGATCTTGAAACAAAACCGTTACAGCAATTAGCTAGTTTGATAAAAATGCCAGATCAGGAAGGCTGCAGTGACTTAATGCAGATGAACGGATTACGCATTGCTTTGGAGGGATCTGGGCAAGTCTTTGACGAAGAAATTGCGCGACTGGATGCGAGCCTATTGATATTTGATAGTTTTCACATGTGGTTGCGCAATGTCATCAAAAATGGGGATATGGGTGGGGATGACGCATGACCGTAGAAACTGAGATGAAGCCCAGCCTTTTTGAGGCGACTGCGAAATGGGCGAAAATCGGTGTGCTTTCTTTTGGCGGTCCAGCAGCTCAAATTGCGTTGATGCACAAG
>CAWUJF010000181.1:0-6374 GCA_963922405.1 uncultured Hyphomicrobiales bacterium
CAAGGCAGACGGGCATAGCGGAGCCATGGACGTCCCCAAAATCAAAGCAGAAGTTGTGTTGCAGGGCCTGGAGAACCCTTGGGACATGGCATTCCTGCCGGACGGCACGATGTTCTTTACGGAAAAATGTAAAGGTCTTTCGGTCAGAACAACGGATGGAAGCGTGAACGCTTTGTATGGCGTGAAGGGCTCCTCAGGGTTTGCAGATACCGGCGATGATCTGTTCTGTGAAGCGCAGGCGGGCATGCTTGGCGTGGTACCGGACCGTCAATTTGCGAGTAACCGTACGCTTTATGTTTACTCATCTTCCACAAAATATCGTGGTGACGGATGTAAAACCAATTTTGAAAAATGTGACGGCAACATCGTAATGAAGTTCAAGGTCAGCGATGACCTGAAGAGCGTATCTGACCGGACTGATATCGTCACAGACATTCAATACAAGCCATTCTCATCCGATCAGCCATTCGGTGATCCGGGCGCTCACAATGGTGGTAGAATCCGCATTGGTCCAGGAGGCTATCTATGGGTTGCCGGTGGTGACCGCCACAGAGGCATCTGTCCTCAGGATGGTCAGTTGCTGTGCGGTAAGGTTCTGCGGATCGATGGTGACGGCAATGCTCACCCGGAAAACAATCCACCTGAAGGTTTTGACAAGCGCATCTACACTTATGGGCACAGAAATGTTCAGGGTATCGATTTCCGTCCGAGCGATGGTAAAGCGTTCACAGCTGAACATGGCCCATGGCACAATGATGAAATCACTGCACTTGTAAACGGTGGTAATGCAGGCTGGGACCCAGCTGAAAACACAGGTGGTAGAGGTGCGTGCCCGGATAAGTACTGTGGTTACGAACCAAACCAGACAGAGGGCATGGATCCGGCATTGCGTGCTGCTTACACTCCGATGAGTGACACCCGTTTTGAAGACCTGATGCCAGCTACCTGGAACAATAACGGTTTCTCACAAGGTACCGGTTCTGCAGCCTTCCTGAAAGGCGACAACTGGGGCATCTACGAAGGTCGCCTTGCAGTGGGTATCATGGGTATCGGATTTGGTGGTACACCAGCAGGTTCGAGAATTGACATGATCAGCATCACGAATGATGGCCTGGGCATTAACGGTATTACCCGCATGCCTCTGGGGATCACCAAACGGTTCCGCGGTCTCGTAATGGGTCCGGATAACGCCCTTTACGTTGCTGTTGATGCAGGTGAAATCTACAAAGTGTCAGCGGAAAGCGCTAAGTAATTCCGCAAGACTAAAAGTTCAGAACCCGCGCTAAGAAAATGGCGCGGGTTTTTCTTTGCTGTAACTTGGACCAGTGACGCAGAAAACTCTATTTCTCACACAGAATTTCCGAAAGACGCCACACCGCGGAATCTTTTACGATCTGTTTCTTTGGCTTTTCCGAACGGTCCGTGCTCATCGCTGGTCTTTCCCATTGCCTGTCAGAAAAGAACGTGTTCTGGAGGATTTTCTCGGTACGTTCAGAGCAGTCAATCTCCAAATGGCTTTGATAACTTGCTGCTCCCATGATTGAGGTCTTGTAGCGGATCCTGCTCCATACCTTTTGGGCGCTATTGCTCTTCTCCACTCGTGACGGATCGAAAAAATGAACATCACCATTTGGTTCTTCAGAGTATATGCGCCACTTTCCGTCTGCACCGTCATCCGCCCAGGCTGCACCAGCAAGGATGCTTGATGTTGCGATGGCGACCATGAATGCCACTGGTTTGAAATTGATCATCGAGAAGCTCCCTCATCATAATCTGGCCCAAGGTGCCAGTGATGTAAAGTTCGTGACCAGCTCTGCATTCATTCATATTGTTCGAAAAGAAAGGGTTTTCGCCTGTTTGCTGAGTAAACAAAGCGGACCTCATTTCATCCGTAAAAAGGTCCGCATTGTTGATATTCGTTAGTTGATATCCTGAACCTGCATCACCAGGTCTCCCCAATTTCTCTGGTTCTCGATATCGTGCTCAAGGCCTTGTTCGTCAGCAATCGTAAACCGTTTGACCGCTGCCGTTTTACTAGTTGCCTGATAAAGCCAATAGGCTTCTGCCTTGAGTGCCTCATCAATCGGTTTATCAATGGACTCATAAACCATCTGCTTACAGGCATTGATAGACTCAGCCGGGAATTGAGCAATGCGCTTGGCGAGATTGTCGACATATTCACCAATCTCATCCGGCTCCAGGGCCTTGTTGATCGTTCCAAGACGTTCGGCATCATCCGCGTCATAGTCCTGAGCGCTCAGTATGATTTCCAGGGCTTTTCCAAGACCGGTCTGACGGGCCATGCGGGACGCACCCCCGCCACATGGAAGGATGCCCATGCCCACTTCCATTTGCATGAATTTGAACTTGCCACGGGCTGCAAAACGCATGTCCAGCGCCAGGGCAAGCTCATGACCACCACCGCGTGCAAAACCTTCAAGCTTGGCGATCGTTGCTTGTGGCACCTTGCTGATGCGTTCACAGACGGATTGAAGATCAAGCAATTGGGCTTCATCTCTGGAAACAGCCTCCGTTGACATGTCCTTCAACAGTTCTGTGTCGTAGTGGCAAACCCAGATTTCCGGGTTGGCAGACTGGAAAATCACGACCTTGGTGTCACGGTCGCGTTCAAGACGCATGGCAAGGCTGTTAAGATCAGCCAGCATTTCCTGACCCTGCACATTCACCGTTCCAAAGTTGAAGGTGACTGTGGCGATTGCATCTTTCACATCGACGGTGAAAGTCTGGAAGTTTTCATATTTCATTAGATAAACTCTCTCTGTTCCTCGGCTTGGGTTTCGCCGGGTTCGTTTTAGTATTGGGATTTGGGATAGAGGCAGGGGCGTTGCCCTGCCTCTGAGTTCAATATATTTGTCTGGATATTGAAGTTAAACTGTCATAATTTTTTATCAGTATTCTGTTTTTCTATATAATTAGCTCAAAATCCAATTTAAGCTTCCAGGCTGACCAACATGGCCTCGATTGCTGCAATCACTCTTTGGTTCTTGGCTGCATCCAGTGCATCGGGGTGAGGATCTGCGAATTGACGCTGGTCATTGTCGAAATATGCACCTGATGCATTCTTGAACTCGTCACTTAAGGCTGCGCGGATCAGGATATCAGCGCCGACGCTCAGATCGTTGCCTTCCATGCCATAGGCATCCTTCACCATCTTGCTGGCAAGAAATGATGCCGGGTTCACCGCAATGATTGCAGGTTGGCCAGCTTCGCGGGACTGACCAAGCTGCATGGACCACATGGTGAGGGCGAGTTTGCTCTGCGCATAGGCTGCGTTATCACTCATATTTATGCCGCCCCCAAAGACATCCACGTCCACCGGGGCTTGAGCCGCTGAAGACAGATTTACCACACGGCCCTCTGAGGACATGATGGGCAAAAGGAGTTGGGTCAGAAGGTAAGGTGCAACGGTATTGACGATAATCCGCAGGTCATACCCATCTGCTGTCATGGCGGAAGGAAGTTTGAAGACACCCGCATTGTTGATGAGCACGTCCAGGGTTTCGTGGCTTTTACGGATGTTGTTGGCAAGAGCCTTCACATCCTCCATCTTAGACAGGTCAGCCACATAGGTTTCTGTCATGCTGCCCACTTCCGCAGCCGCGGCTTCCAGTTTTTGCTCGTTGCGGCCATGCAGGAGGATTTTGTGACCCATTGCGGCAAGCTTCTTCGCTGTAAGAAGGCCAATGCCGTCGGTTGATCCTGTGATTAGAATTGTCTTGCTCATGATTGAGTTCCTTTAATTTCCAAATTCGGGCAGAACCTCATCTGCCAAATGTTTGAGACTGGTCTCCATGTCTTTGCCGTTGAATCTGAGGTTCAAAGCCACATGGTTGATGCCGATGTCCTGAAGTTGAGAGAGATACTGCTTCAAGAAAGTGGTGCCGGACTGAAAACCCAGATGAATGGGGCGCGGAGGGGCATCAGCAGTATCCAACAGGTCCACATAGAGTGATTGCATGACCGGCTTATCGGTGCCGCCATCTTTGGAAACCCGATCCCGATAATCAGCAACGACACGGGCCTGGGATCCCACATCGCGCGGGTAGGTCATCCAACCATCACCGTTTTCTGCCACCCATTGCGGTGATTGCCGGCTGCCGCCGGTAATAAGCATGGGGATTTTTCCACCTACAGGTTTGGGCAGCATGTCAATGGAGCCTTCCAGAAGACCCTTGCTGTTTTCATGATGCGGATAATCCCCACCAACAGCCCGAATGTAGTCAAAGCTGTCACGGAACTGATCTCCGCGCTCTGAAAAGTCGATGTTGAGCGCCGGGTATTCCTCCGGCCGATCACCGGACGCAACGCCCAGGATAAGCCGTCCATCGGACAAAACATCAGCGGTTGCGGCAGCTTTGGCCACATGGGCGGGATGGCGCAACGGCAGGATAATGCTTGCCGTTCCAAGAGCGATGTCATTCGTTGACGCTGCCAGTGTCCCCAGATACACAAATGGATCAAACATCTGCCCCACATCTCCGAATGAGGGCACATCAAAAGGCACATCACGCAACCAGAGCGCGGAATAACCCAGAGCTTCTGCCAATTGTACCGTCTCGATATGCTGTGCCATGGTGGGCTTTGCGCCTATGGCATATGCTTCGATCGGCAAGACAAGCCCGATGCTCAATCGGTTCGGTTTGAACACGGAGTTGTATCCCCGATTGATGAGCTGAAACTCTCCGTCTTTAGTCTTTTCCAACATGTGCAGAATTTCTTTCTAGTATCGAATGAGCGTCCTGCTCTCGATGCTTTTGCGGATCGTGTGAACATTCTCGTCTTCGACCATGTCCAGTGCGCTATGCGCGATCGAAGGCAAACCCTGATTATCATAAATATTGAAGATGGCGACCTCATCCGGTGTCATTCTGGATTGATAAACCCATTCATGATCCGGGTTGGCAACAAGCCCCAATATCTGGCCTTTCCGGTCCGGGTAAATGAGATCGAGCAGCACCCAGTCGCTTTCGTTAAGGCTGGAGGGGCGAACGAATCCCAAGGGTGCGCTGTTGATCGGATTATCCACCGGGCGCCACACATTGATGAAGGCATAATGGCCTTTATTCCACTGAGCAGCACGATCTTCACCAACCAGATCGATCAAACGTTGTTGTGCGCCGTCCTGGCTATAGTCACTATGAACATTGCGCGCCGGCGGGCGTACTGCATCGGGATCATCAACCCGAATGGTGTGGTCGAAGATGATGACTTCTTTCGCGCCCAGCTTCTCTTTTAGAAGGGAAGTCAGTTCCTTGTCGTAGGTTTTCTGCCAATCATCATTATCCTGCGACAAAGCTGCATCTGTGGGATATTCGACAAAGGCGAGTGAATCCCGATTGAAAGAAACATCCACCGCATCATTACGCGCGTCGAGAACGGAAATGTCCGTGGCGTGCAATTCGGGAGAGATCAGATTTCCCTTGATACCATCAGCATCAAGGTGAAAGGCTTGCTGTTCCGGCTTATGAACGTGGTAGTTGACCGTTGCTGTGTGTGTCATGATCTTTCGCTTTCGAAACTTCATTGTGATTGCCTGTCTTGGCGTTGAAGTGAATATATCTGTTGCGAATCTCGAAATTAATTGCGAAAATTTGGTATCAGAATTCGGGAATTGAATATAATGAGTTTGGATACAGATGGCCTTCGCCTCTTTGTTTTGGCAGCGGAAAAGCTGAATATCAGTGCAGCTGGCCGCGACCTGGGGTTTGCGCCTGCTGTATCAAGCGCAAAACTTGCAAAGCTTGAACAATCTATCGGGGCTGATTTACTTCACCGGTCCACTAGGAAAGTTTCGCTTTCTCTCGAAGGTTCCGAGTTTCTCCCATACGCTCGGGAAATTATTGCGCAGGAAGATGCGGCCCGTGCCGCACTTGGGCAACGAAATCTGGAAGCAACCGGGACACTGCGCTTCACCGCGCCAAGCACATTTTCCCAGCTTTACATCGCACCGATCCTGCCGAAGTTTTTTGAAACACATCCAAACGTCAAACTTGACCTGAGACTGTCTGATACACGCTTTGATTTAATTGAAGGCAGTTTTGATCTGGCGCTTCGCAATGCGGTCCTGTGCGATTCAAGCATGAAGGGACGCAAGCTGGCTGATGACACGCGAATTTTGTGTGCGTCACCTTCCTATCTGGAAGCTTATGGTACACCAGAATCACCAGCTGATCTGAGCAATCATCAGCTCATAGGATTTCAGGATACTTCACCCCGTGAATTGATTTCGAGTACTGGGGAAAAGGCCGTCTTTGACCCGGAAGCAGCATCCGGGCGTCTCACGGTTGATGATGGCATGGCTTTGAAACTGACTACGCTTGCTGGAAGCGGAATTTCCTCAAATTCGTTGTGGA
>CAWUJF010000182.1:0-6349 GCA_963922405.1 uncultured Hyphomicrobiales bacterium
TTGGGTGTAGATCTGGTCAACGTACCGAACCCGGAAATCAACTTTGTGTTCAATGAGGTGACTGCCTTTGCGGGAACCACCTTGTTTAACGGCACAACCGCCAATGATGTGCTTGTTGGTGATATGGTTGATGAGACCCTTCTGGGCGGAGACGGCAATGATGTCATCTTCACCGGTGGTGCTTCCAGCGGATATTTCTCCACGGGTGATATTGTTGATGGTGGAGACGGTGATGACCTGATTATCCAGCAAGGCGGGTTCAGTCGGGTTGTTGGTGGAGAAGGCAATGACCGCATTCAGGCGTCTGAAATCGTATATATTAACGATGCGATTAGCTTCTCGAACTCCTTTATTCTGGATTACAGTACTTCAACATCAGGAATTACGGTAAATTACACCAATTTTGCTCAGCTAGGGCTGCAAGCATATCAGGTGGCCGATGGCCTTTCTGGGGTCGATACGTTGGGTGGAATTACCAACATTCAGGACAGTGATTTTGACGACACCTTCATTGTGGATGGAAATGATCAAACTACGCGTGGCAGCACAGGCCCTCGAATATTGTTGGGTGAAGGAAACGACACTGTAACATTCCTGGGTAATGGGGGGCGAATTGACTACGGTGGCGCAACTGACGCTGTTAATGCAAGCCTTGCCACCGGTACTGCTAGTGACCGGAATCTGGTCGATCCGGGTGTCGACAATATCGGCAACGATACATTTACCGGTGCAACCCGTTTGCTCGGCAGTAATTTTGATGATCTTCTCACTGGCCAAGACGGTGTAAACAACCGGTTCAGAGGACGCGGCGGCAGTGATACTATTGATGGAAATCTGAACAGTATCAACACAGTTGATCACTTCAATGCGGTAAACCGTGTTGTTGCTGATCTGACACTCACATCCGGCCAGGTTGTAAATGATGGTACAGGTTTTTCTGATACTCTGATCAATATCAACAATATCTGGGGTAACCTGGGTTCTGATGTGCTAATCGGTGATGGTCTCGACAATGAATTAGCGGGCTATTCCAATAGTGATATTCTTATCGGTAATGGTGGCAATGATTCCCTTTTCGGTGACTTTGGGGATGTAAATCTTGGCGATGATGGCATTGTTTCCGGCGGAAATGACTATCTTGAAGGGGGTATAGGTAACGATAATCTAACCGGCGGTGTTGGTGGTGATATTTTCGCCTTTAATGCTGGCGATGGATTTGATTTTGTTCAGGACTTCAATTTTGCCGAAGGTGACAGAATTGACGTGACCAGCTTTGGACTAAGCAGCACGCTGGATTTTGGGAGCAATGGTGGTGGAATTTTCTTTGATGCTGGTTCTAACCGTACGCTGATTGATTTTGATGGTGGTGGAGATGATGTAAGTATTGAAGGTCGTGATCTGACCACTGAACTCACGGCTCTTGAGCTGGAAGAAGCATTTATTTTTGACGTGGTAACGAACGCCACGCTGGTCGCAAACTTCTCCGGTAGCGCCTCAAATGACTACATCCGGATCAATTCAGCTGCTGGAGCGTTAAATGCTGCCAATCTGAGCGTCTTTGCCTCAGGAGGTGACGATATTTACGACTTCACCTTCGCTTATGACTCTATTGTGAGGGTTGATTATCTTTCTGAAGCAAGCCCGATCACGGTGAACATTAACGGTCTTGATAATACCGGTAGTGTCATCAAAGGTGCAGGTGTCGATTCTTTCTACAACGTTAGTGTCGCAATGGAAGGCAGCTTTGCCAGCCCGACTGGAAGTTTCATTTTCCTAGGTTCTGGTGGCAACGACACGTTCAATATCACGACGAACCCATTGCAGGGAATAAGCATCCTCGGTGGGGCAGGAGTTGATACCTATAATCTGCAAAACGAAGATAATGGCGACATCGTCCTGAACCTTTCCAACAGTTCAAGTTCCACAACGGTAAATCTGGGCCTTGTCAGCAATCAGATTATTGATGACGGGTTTGGCAATACCGAAACCATCAATGGGCCGGGCGCATTCACAACGGTGTTCGGTTCCTCGCAAGTAGACACTTACACGGGTTCATCCAAGGCGGAGCGCTTCTTCGGTGAAGGTGGCAATGATGTGATCAATGGTGGTACAGGTGACACATTGCTGGGTGGGGCCGACAATGACCTTCTGAACGTACCTGATTTGAGTTTCAACCTTGCAGATGGTGGAACTGGCATAGACGTGCTTTCCATCGTGGGTGGCGGACAAGTGCTCGATTTCTCAGGGCTTGGAACGGAAACCATCAACAGCGTAGAACGACTGGATCTGGGTTTGGGTGACAACAATGGTAGCGGCTTTGGAACAAGCATATCCATTGACGAGAACAATGTGATCAATTTCTCTGAAACACTGGATCCATTCGTCAATACGCTCGATGATGATCCGGTCGGGAACACGGGTAATGCGCTTGCCTTGTCTAACGAAGCCCTTGTGATCACCGGTGATGCGAATGACGCATTGGTGCTGGCCAGCTCGGGTGATAACCCTGGTGCCTCGTGGCAGTTGGCTGGAACTGACAACGGGTTTGAAGTCTATAATTATTCCGATGGTTCAAGCACATTTGCTTCTGTTGCTGTGGATGATGATGTGGTTGTCACCGTCAGCTAATCGTTGAATTTGCCCTTCAGGTCTTGTTTTTGTTCGCAATTGGCTGTCTGATTGTGGAAATATCCTTTGAAAACAACGGCGGACGTGATGGGTAAATTCATTTTAGCAATTGATCAGGGTACAACCTCATCCAGAGCTCTGGTTTTTGATCGGAAACAAAAGCTCGTGGGGGTAGCGCAAAAAGAGTTTGCACAGCATTTTCCAAAATCGGGATGGGTGGAGCACGACCCTGAGGAAATCTGGTCAAGCGTGGTATCTGTCTGCAAACGTGCGGTAAGAAATGCCAAGCTCAAGATGAGCGATATTGCGGCAATCGGCATCACCAACCAGCGTGAAACCACTGTCATGTGGGACAAGAAAACCGGTAAAGCAGTTCATAATGCGATTGTCTGGCAGGATCGCAGGACTTCGGATTATTGCGCCAAACTGAAGAAGAAGGGTTTGGAAAACACATTCCGTTTGAAGACAGGCTTGTTGCTTGATCCTTACTTTTCCGGAACCAAAGTGAACTGGTTGCTGGAAAACAAGCGGGGATTGAGAGAGAAATGTGAAGCGGGAAGGATTTGTTTCGGAACCATCGACACATTTTTAATCTGGCGGCTCACCGGCAGTCAGTCACATGTGACTGACGCGACCAATGCAGCACGGACTTTGCTTTTCAACATCCGTACCAACAAATGGGACAAGGCATTGTGTGACAGTCTTGAGGTGCCGATGTCAGTGCTGCCGGAAGTGCTTGATAGTGCTGATGAATTTGGCGTTTGTGAAAAATCTGTGTTAGGTGCGGAAATTCCTATTCTGGGCGTTGCAGGAGACCAGCAGGCAGCAACGATTGGTAATGCCTGCTTTAAACCGGGAATGGTCAAATCAACTTATGGGACAGGGTGTTTTGCCCTGATGAACACCGGTGCGGATCGTGTGGTTTCCAAAAACAGATTGCTCACAACCATCGCCTATCGCCTTGACGGCAAGACTACATACGCGTTGGAGGGATCCATTTTCATGGCCGGTGCCAGCGTTCAATGGTTGCGCGACGGGCTCAAGATTTTGAAAAATGCTTCTGAAAGCGGTGATATGGCGGCGATGTCTGACCCCGATCAGGAGGTGTATCTTGTTCCTGCTTTCGTAGGACTTGGTGCGCCTTATTGGGACAGTGAAGCCAGAGGTGCAATATTTGGTCTGAACCGGGGGACAACGCGCAATGAACTGGCCCGAGCGACGTTGGAATCGGTTTGCTACCAGACGCATGACCTGATTTCTGCCATGCAGAAGGATTGGAAAGGCAAGGGTAAGACCGTGCTTCGCGTGGACGGTGGCATGGTTGCGTCTGATTATACTATGCAGAAGCTGGCGGATATATTGAACGCACCGGTAGACAGGCCAAACATGCTGGAGACCACAGCTCTGGGTGCTGCGTGGTTAGCTGCATCAAAAGCAGGATTGTGGCCTGACATGAATGGTTTTGCGAAAGGTTGGAGCCTGGATAACCGCTTCAAACCGAAAATGAAGGCTGCGATTCGTGAACGAAAGCTGGCGGGATGGTCTGATGCTGTTTCTAGAACGCTTACCAGGGCTTGAGGTGGCGTTCCGGTTGATCTCCAATATTTGCATTCATGTGGTTTTTGATTGATCATTTCCAGATGGAATCAGTGCGTTTGCGTATTTCAATTTCTGATAATGAGGCTGCTACAATTGAAAGCGTTACTTGCATTTCTGACAGGTTTGTTGCTGCTTGCGGTTAATACGCAGTCCTGGGCAAATGAGAAAATCACGATTGGTGTGATTTCCATTTTGACGGGAAAGTTCACTGTTTTGGGTGAAGATGCTGTCCGTGGATTTGAACTCGCCATAAAGAATATGGATCGGGACGCGTCTAACAATCCTGAACTTGATGTGGTGATGGGAGCAACTGATGGAACTGCTGAAAGTGCTGCAGCAGTTGCCCGTGAACTCATCGAAGAAAAGAATGCTCAGATCATCATCGGTCCGGTATCGGGTGCAGAAGGCCTTGCTCTTAAAGAACTTGCTGCGGAGTATGAAAACATCACATTTGTGAATGGTATTGCCAGTGACCCGATGATCACTCTTGAAAACCCGCAGGACAATTATTTTCGTTTCAACACAGATGCGGTGCAATGGAGCGCGGGCCTGGGAAACTACGTTTATGATACCAAAGGCTGGGAAAAGATTGTCACCATCGTTGAAGACCACGAGTTTGCCAAATCGAACCTTGCCGGGTTTACGTATGAGTATTGTAAGGCGGGCGGGGAAGTGCTCAGCAATTTTCAGCAACAATTGGGCAACAATTCATTCGAGGATCTCATCGCGCAAATTCCGGCGGAAGCCGACGCAATCTATCTGGGGTTAGGTGGTTTTGCTGCAATCGATTTTCTTGAAGCCTATCGCCAGGCTGATGGAGAAGCGGGAATCATAGGTGGTTCCCTAATGGTGGACGGTGCTCTTCTTTCTGTACGCGGAGATTTGGCTGATCTGCTCGAAGGAACACCTTCTGCCGGTTCGCAGACCAACAATCTGCAGGATCGCCGTTGGCTTGAATTCGTAAATCAGTACCGCGAAGGATTTCCTGCTGAACAGAGGTTTCCGGTACCTTCTCCTTTGGCGACGGGTTACTACAACGCTGCCAACGCTGTATTACAGTGTGTGGGGCAGGCAGGTGCTGATCTGGGGGAAAAGCAAAACAATCTGCGTGATTGCTTGACTGCGCTGAAACTGGAGGCGCCCAACGGTAATATCCGGCTTGATAGCAATCGCCAGGCAATCGGTGAGAACTACGTATATGAGCTTGAAAAACATGCTGATGGTACGCTTTCTACCCGCATGGTGAAACGCGTTGAAGAGGTTTCGCAGAGTCTTGGAGCGGACGCTGAAGCATTTGCAGGGTATCTGACGGGCGAAAGCGGTTTAGCCTGCTCAAATGGCTGATAATATGTCGCGGGCAAAAATTTACTAAAAACAGCATATTTAGGTTGACCGCAAAGCAAGTTCCCCATATGTATCGCGCACTTCTTCCGGAAATCTTGCTCCGGTTTGAGAGCCGTTAGCTCAGTTGGTAGAGCAACTGACTTTTAATCAGTAGGTCCAGGGTTCGAATCCCTGACGGCTCACCATCAATCCCTTATTCCAATTTTCCACAAAAACTGATTATCCACATAGGTGAGAATGTACCCATTCCGTTTGCCGATGTGTTTGGCTAACTTTGAGTCGTGACATCCTCTAGGGGCGTTAAGACGTTGTCATAGATTGGCTGGCCTACCTGCATGACCCACTTTGATCTAAAAGGTCAGCCAATTTCCCCTCAAAAACATTTCTTCCAATCCAATTTTTCATGTATAGCAAGGTATAGCAAAACAGCTTTTCTGCGGCCTAAGTCATTCAATTCAAGTCTGAATTTCCAAATATCCGAAAATGTAACTTTACGTAAATATGGATGTGTGTTTATGCTGAGATCGTTTTTAAAGTATTGCTTTTGATTTTTATTTTTATATTTTCGATTTATTGGGATGGGGATTGTTGTGAGCGTTCGTTCTATTGCTAAGAATATTGTATTTACACCGATGTGGACAGCTTCGATCTTCACAGGGGCCAAGTCCTTTCGGGATAATCCTGTTTTGGCCAGTCCCCGTCTCAATAAGATGGGTCTTCACAGAAAGAGAATGGAGTGGGCCGCTGCTCAGACTTTGGCAAGGCGACGGGGGCTTAA
>CAWUJF010000183.1:0-6342 GCA_963922405.1 uncultured Hyphomicrobiales bacterium
AAAACAATCATAACGGACGTTCCGTTGCTGCAGTGGCAATTGCTGCACATGAAGTTGGACATGCGATCCAACATCATCAGGGACATAAGCTTCTGGCCCTTCGGCAATCGCTTGTCCGCTTTGCGTCAATCACTGATAAGTTTGCTGCAGTTTTCTTTCTTGCCGCGCCAGTTTTGGGGGCAATCGCAAGAACACCCGGGGCATTCTTTGCTATGGTCGCGATTGGCATTACGTTCATCGCTATCAGGTTGATTGTCCATTTAGTCACATTACCCGTCGAATGGGATGCCAGTTTTGGAAAGGCCCTACCCATTCTCGAACAGGGTCAGTACCTCCATCCAGATGACATGCCGGCTGCAAGACAGGTCTTGAAAGCTGCCGCATTGACCTATGTTTCAGTTGCACTTGCCAGTCTTCTCGATCTGGCAAGATGGATACGAATACTTCGATAAGACTTTCAAAACTATTAGGAACAAAATGTCCGACTTCTATGACGATCTTGAAACGCGTGACCCCGAACAACGGGAAACCGAACTTTTTTCAAACTTTTCAGAATTTCTGATCAATACAGCATCCAGAATTCCTGGTTGGGCTAAACATTTCGACGGCATTGATCTTAATGAAATTAATTCCCGTGAAACGCTTTCCTCTCTCCCGGTTTTGCGTAAACCAGAGTTGATGGAAGCGCAGTCAGCACACCCGCCGTTTGGTGGATTTGTGGATGAAAACTTACTTGATGGCACCAGAATTTTCATGTCTCCCGGGCCTGTTTGGGAGCCACAGGCACCAGGTCCAGACCCATGGTTGGCAGCTCGAATGTTTCACGCAGCTGGATTCAGAAAAGGTGATCTTGTGCAAGCGGCGATTGGCTTCACCATAACACCCGGCGGTGCGATCCTTGATGAAGGTTTACGTCATTTGGGATGCAGGGTCTTTCCAGCAGGTGTGGGCAATTCCGAAATGCAGGTAGAAGCCGCTTCTGTGCTTAAACCTGTTGCATATGCCGGAACGCCAGACTTTCTCAAGATCATACTGGATCGTGCTGATGAAATGGGCAAAGACCTTTCATGCATTAATAAGGCACTTGTTTCCGGGGGTGCATTGTTCCCTTCTTTGAGAGCTGAATATGCGAACCGTGGTGTCAGGGTTATGCAGTCCTATGCCACTGCAGATATTGGAGCGATAGCTCACGAGACCATGCACGAGGGTGAAATTTGTCCCGGCATGATTTGCAATGAAGATATCATTCTGGAAATCGTAAGGCCCGGAACCAATGATCCTGTAGAACCTGGTGAAGTTGGGGAAATTGTAGTCACCTCATTTAACAAGGCTTACCCGCTCATTCGTTTTGGTACCGGCGACATGTCTGCTGTTATCCCGGAAGTATCACCCTGCGGCCGTACAAACATTCGGATCAAAGGATGGATGGGGCGTGCAGACCAACGCACCAAAGTAAAGGGTATGTTTGTGGATCCCAAACAGATTGATGCAATCGTCAAAGCTGTTCCCGGCATCGAAAAGGCTCGACTTGTTGTCACACGGGAAAACGACTTTGATGCAATGAAGCTGCAGGTGGTCGGAAATGATCTCAATCCTATCGAAATTTCAGACAGCCTGAGCACCGTTGCAAAGCTTAAGGGATCGGTGGAAGTGGTCGACAGCTTGCCTAACGATGGTAAGGTGATCGACGATCAGAGAGATTACGAGAGTTGAGCCCATGGAAGCGATAAAAGACTGGAACGAAGCATATAACAATATGGGTTCGGTAGAAAACGGCGAGAGATTTCTCGAACTGTGGCCTCAGGTTGCTGCGGTATTTCGAGAGTCTGTAGATCATCAAGTGGACATCGCCTATGGCGAAGCAGATCGCAACCGGTTCGATCTTTTTCATCCTGAAGGAGAAAGCAAGGGGCTTTTTGTTTTTGTTCATGGTGGTTACTGGCTGAGGTTCGAAAAATCTTTCTGGAGCCATTTGGCAAAAGGACCATTGTCAAAAGGTTGGACCGTTGCCATGCCGTCTTACACGCTATGTCCGGACGCCAGGATTTCAGACATCACCCGGGAAGTTGCCAGTGCGATCAATTGCGCTGCCGAAAAGGTAGAAGGCCCGATTGTTTTATGTGGTCACTCGGCAGGCGGACATCTGGTCACGCGGCAAATATGCCAGGATACAGGGCTTTATCCACAAACCATAAACCGGGTGCAACGTGTAATATCAATTTCCGGTCTGCACGATCTGCGGCCCATATTAAAGATTGATCACAACATAACGCTTAGCCTTGATGAGGCAGAAGCGATTGATGAAAGCCCGGCACTTCTAAATCCGGTTCCGAACATCGCGGTGGATTGTCTGGTAGGGGCCGATGAACTGCCGGAATTTGTCAGGCAGAATGACTTGCTAGCAAATATCTGGAGAGGTATCGGAGTTGAAACGTCTTCAATTCATCTTCCGGGAAAGCACCACTTTGATGTGATTGATGATCTGGAATCGTCTGAAGGTATCGTTACGCGTCTTTTGGATTAGAAGCCAAATCTGCGACAACGGCATCAAGCACCAAGAATCCTGCGGGAGTAGCCCGGAAATTGCCATTATCCAGCTCTTCCAACATTCCAATTGCTTTCAGAAAACTGATCTTTTCCGGATCGAAGTCGAATTGTGTTGCTTCCCTATATCGGGCTGGATCAAAGCCTTCTGCTAATCTCAAACCCATTAGCAGTAATTCATCAGCGACCTCCTCAGTTAGAAGAACGTAGCTGTCACACATTCCATGGCCGTTTGTTCTAGCCATTTGCAGCCATTCTTCGGGAGACTTATAGGTTTCTGTCGCTAATCTACCTTCGTTGACCCGGATCCTGCCATGGGCCCCTGGTCCCACGCCCGCATATTCCTGACCACGCCAATAAACCAGATTGTGCTGGCATTGGGCGCCGGGCTTAGCGTGGTTGGAAATTTCATAAGTCTCAAACCCGTGGGCAGCGGTAATTTGCTGTGTTAATTCATACAAATCTGCAGCTTGGTCTTCACCAAGCGGTGATAATCTCCCTGCTTCGTACAGTTTGAAAAATTGCGTACCCTGCTCAAGGGTCAGTTGGTAGAGCGAGAGGTGATCAACAGCAAGATCCAACGCCTGGTGTAATTCGGTTTCCCATTCCTGAGCGGTTTGTTCTGGTCTTGCGTAGATCATATCGAATGAAATGCGCGGGAAAGTCTCTCTGGCTATCGAAATTGCCTTCTTTGCCTCATCGGCATTGTGCAGCCTGCCCAGAAACTTGAGTTGCTTGTCATCCAATGACTGCACACCAAGAGAGATGCGGTTCACACCAGCAGAACGGTAGGCTTTAAAACGCTCCGCCTCCACGCTTGAAGGATTTGCTTCCATGGTAATTTCACAATCGCTCGAGACGCCCCAGTTTTTACCGATGCACTCAAGAATATATTCTACGGTTTGCGGCTCCATCAAAGAAGGGGTTCCGCCACCAAAAAAGATGCTTGTTACCTTTCTGCCCGGTGCAAGGCTCGCCATGTGGGAAATCTCATGTTTGTAGCCAAGAGAAAATTCGTTTTGATCGACCGGGTTGTGCCGAACGTGGGAATTGAAATCGCAGTAAGGGCATTTGGCCGCGCAGAAGGGCCAATGAACATAAACACCGAAAGCGGGCGCTAGGTGTGTCATCTCTTCAGCTATTCTTTCGAAAGGCAGTTGCGTGCAAATTGAGCAAATGCTCTGGCTCGATGAGACAGGCCATCATCTGATTGATCCTTGTCCCAACTGTGTTTTTCATCCGCTGACATTTCTCCAAAGGTCCGATCATGTCCCTCAGGCATGAAAACCGGATCATAGCCAAATCCAGCATCTCCACGTGGCGGCCAGACGATTGTGCCTGCGACCTCACCTCGAAAAAACTCCAGATGTTCATCAGGCCAGGCCAAGCACAAAACCGCTACAAATTTTGCGCCACGAACATGTGGCTCAGTGGCACCACATTTCTGTAATGCAGATTCCACTTTCTCCATCGCCATCAAGAAATCCCGGCCGGATCCATCATCTTTTTCTGCCCAGTCGGCTGTATATACGCCGGGAGCATCACCTAGTGCCATTACACATAGACCGGAGTCATCGGACAGCGCAGGTAATCCTGTTGCCCGAGCAGCTGACAGTGCCTTGATAGTGGCATTTTCTTCAAATGTAGTGCCTGTTTCTTCGGGTTCAGGAAGTGACAATTCTGCTGCAGATTTGGCAGAAAATCCAAACGGACCAATCAAATCATTAATTTCTTTGACTTTTCCTGCATTGTGACTTGCCACAACCAGCTCACGACTTTCCAGTTTCCGCATTAAAATCCCCATAATTTTGGTTGTGCAAATTCGAGGCTGTTTCCGGATGGATCACGAAAGTATATCGACCGAACTCCATCAAACCACTCAATTTCACGCTCGATTTCAATACCTTTTGCCTCGAGTTTCTTCTTCCACATATCCAGCTCTTCATCAGTCGCAGTAAAGCATGCGTGTCCCTGGCCTGTTGTACCATGAACGGGAACATCAATACCTGCGCTGGCAGGAACTTTAGTCACTTCAGGATTGAAAATCAGCAATACCGAACCGTTTAGCTTGAAGAAAACATGCCTATCCTTGTCACGCAAAATAACTTCGAAACCCAGTATCTCTGAATAGAAGCGTTCAGCTGCTTCCAGATCATCTACATATAGTGCGGTTTCAAGTATTGCCGGTGTCATTAGCTCTCGTTCTGAATCTCCACCAGTTTCGAAATTCCATCGGACGCCAGATCCATCAGTTTTGAAAACTCTTCTCTGGTGAATGGTGCACCTTCAGCCGTTCCCTGGATTTCCACAATCCCACCAGATCCGGTCATGACAAAGTTCGCATCGGTTTCGGCATCCGAATCTTCATCATAGTCCAAGTCAAGAACGGGCATTCCCTTGTAAATACCACAAGAGATGGCAGCAACGTTGTCTGTCAAGACGCTTTGAGAAACCATATCACGTTCAACCATCCAGTTAATACAGTCTTTCAGCGCAATAAACCCGCCGGTGATAGATGCGGTCCGGGTACCACCATCCGCCTGTATCACATCACAGTCCACTGTGATCTGACGTTCACCGAGTGCTTTCAAATCCACAACAGCGCGAAGTGAGCGACCTATGAGCCGTTGTATCTCGGATGTTCTGCCTGACTGCTTTCCTGCCGTAGCTTCCCGGCGCATCCTGCTATGTGTGGAACGGGGGAGCATGCCATATTCAGCGGTTACCCATCCGCTTCCTGCGCCTCTCAACCAAGGTGGAACGCGTTCCTCTAAACTTGCGGTACACAATACATGGGTGTTTCCGCATTTGATGAGGCAAGAGCCTTCAGCATGTTTGGCAAACCCCCGTTCTACCGTAATTTCTCGCATCTGATCGGCTTCGCGTTTGGATGGACGCATATGGTAATTCTCCTCAACTTCTACTACGGATCAACCTTTAGACTGTTCGATGCTGGTTGGCAAAGATGATTTTTGATACTATCTTCTGTGCCAGTAAATCAGTCGTGGAAAGCGTTCAATGAGCGGTCCGATAGGCAAAGTACCAAAACCTGAAAGTCCGATTGTCGAGCTGGATCAACGTTCCAGGGATATATTTCTTCATATCGTGGAATCATATCTGGAATCGGGTGATCCACTCGGATCACGCTCCATTTCCAAACAACTGGCCGTAAATCTGTCTCCAGCTACGATCCGCAATGTTATGTCCGACCTGGAAACACTGGGTTTGATCTATGCTCCGCATACAAGTGCTGGTCGAATGCCAACGGATTTAGGTCTTCGTTTTTTTGTAGACAGTTTTCTTGAAATTGGAAACCTGACAAAACACGAACGTCAATCGATTGAAGCACAGGTGAAGGCCGCTTCGACCGAACTGCCTTTTGACAATGTTCTGAATGAGGCAAGTCAGCTTTTATCCGGACTTTCAAGAACCGCTGGTCTGGTGGTTACGACAAAAGCAGATTTACGACTAAAACATATTGAGTTTATAAGACTTGAACCCACAAAAGCCCTTGCAGTGATCGTAGGTGAAAACGGATCTGTTGAGAACAGGATCATTTCATTGCCAGCAGGTACAACAGCATCGACGCTGATTGAAGCCGCGAATTTCATCAATGCGAAAATTGCAGGTTCAACAATTGAAGAAGCAAACCAGATTTTGAAGCAGCAACATGCTGCTATTCAGTCCGAATTAGACGTTCTCACCCAGAAAATGGTAGATGCTGGCATTGCTACCTGGGCGGGAAGTGCCGAAACAGTTCCAGGCCAGCTGATTATATCCGGCCATGCAAATCTGCTT
>CAWUJF010000184.1:0-6335 GCA_963922405.1 uncultured Hyphomicrobiales bacterium
TTTGCTTGATTGGTTGTGTGATACGCCGATGGAATTTGTTTCGCTGGGATCAATCTACGATTATGTTCATATCGGGTCGGCACCGGAAATTTCTCTCTCACGTCCCTATGAGGCGCAGGAATTGGATCTAAAGGATCGCTTTCCTGACGAAACAGAGGCAATTGAGGCCTGGATCCACGCATTGCGCGATGGGCGCGAAGCGATGTTGAAGATCTTCCCAACACGTGGAATGCCAGAATTCGTGGGTGATATTCTTGATTGGTGGAACCGAGATGCAATCGATAAATGGTGTGCTCGCACAACCAAAGAAGTTATCGACGATCTTACCGACAATCCCGAACTAGCCGCTATCATGGCTGCGCAATGGGGTGATCATGGGGGCCGACCGAGCAAAGCAAGCTTTGCTGTTCATGCTCTGATTGCCGGAGCTTATCTGCCGAGTGGGTCCTGGTATCCCGTTGGTGGCAGTGAAGCATTCGCAAATCACATTGTTCCCACCATCACCAAGAACGGTGGGGAAACCCGTCCGGGTGTCTTAGTAACAGAATTGCTTTTTGAGGACGAAACGGTGGTGGGCGTCAAAACTAAAGATGGCTCGAAGTTCCGGGCGAAAGCAGTGATTTCCAACATTGGAGCGCGCGAAACCATCGATACGCTCTTGCCTGAAAATTGTGGGCATGACGACTGGATGGCAAAAATCCGTTCACTTCCTTCCAGCATTGCGCACTTCAATATGTTTTTGGGTTTCGAGGGTGATGTTGAAACTGCCGGTGCAACAAAGGCCAATCATTGGTTTTATCCGACAGGAGAGACAGATATTGTCTGGACCGATGCACCGGATGCTCCCCCACCCCATTTAACCGTCTCTTTCGGTTCCCTTAAAGACCCCTCACATGATCCTGGGCCCCAGCAGAAACATACGGGTCAGCTACTGGTCTGGGCAGATTGGTCAACAGTGGCAGAGTGGGCAGATCTACCCCCTGAAAGACGCGGCAAGGACTATGCAGATTTCAAGCAACGGGCTGAAGTAACAATTATGGCCCAATTCGCTCAATTCTTTCCCGACCTCGCCAAAATGGTAGTCCATCGAGAACTCGCAACGCCATTATCAACTGTATCCTTTACAGGACACCGCAAGGGTGCGTTTTATGGGCTCGATGTGACACCTGAACGTGTTGTATGCGACGCTCTCAGAGCTCAGACACCTATTCCAGGTCTTTACTTCTCGGGCCAGGACGTGGCGAGCCCTGGCATTCCCGGAGCGCTCGCGGGTGGTTCCATCGCTGCAGCATGTGTTGATCCTAAAGTGCTCAAGCATCTTAGATAGTTTCGCCAAAATCGGGAGTAGACTTCCCTGCTATTTCTGATGTGCCGCTGCTCAGTAATCGCAAGACTGTCTTTTCGGTAGCTAGCCTCCATGACATCTAGGGTGTCCAAGGTGTGGGATTGATCTGAGTCAACACGGCTCATGCTTATTCATTTTACTCGTATGGCTTACAATCAGGGCCGTATAGAAAATGATTACTCGTAGAAAATTACTTGCCACTGGACTAACGATCGCTGCCGGTGGAGCAGTGGGATACAGCCTCTGGCCCAAATTAAATGGATACGCGGAAGAAATTGAACGACAAAGACAGCTTTTATCGAGTGATCCATCGCTGCAAGAACTGGTAAGAATGGCCACTTTGGCCGCAAATGGACACAATACCCAACCTTGGAAATTCAGTATTGAAGAAAACAAGGTGAAGATCCTTCCAGATTTCAGTCGCCGAACAGAAGTTGTTGATCCAGATGATCATCATCTCTTTGTTAGCCTGGGATGTGCAGCCGAAAATTTAGCAATTGCATCAGGCGCAATGAGCCGCCCTGCCGAAGTATTGGTTGAGCCAGGATCAGAACCTCACATTGAATTGTATCTTGGACGTGGATCGAAGAACAATGAAGACCTTTATCAAGCGATACCATCGAGGCAGTCTACCCGCAGCTTGTATGACGGACTGGAAATCTCATCAGATGAACTGGCATTGCTACGTGCGGCAGCTGAGGAGGATGGTGTCACAGTGTTGTTTTTCACTGGACAGTCTGACCGGGAAAAAATTTCTGATTTTGTGGTTGAAGGTAACAGCGCTCAAATGGATGATCCGGCGTTCATTGATGAATTGCGTGAATGGTTGAGGTTTAATCCTGACAATGCAGTATTAAAGGGAGATGGCTTGTTCAGTGCCTGCTCAGGAAATCCGGTATTGCCTGAATGGATCGGTACTCGTTTATTCAATGCTTTCTTCACCAAGGACGCAGAAAACGCAAAATACAAAGACCACATCAGATCTTCTGCCGGCGTGGCTGTGTTCATAGGAGATCAGGCTGATCCTCAACACTGGATAAAGGTGGGAAGAAGTTTTGAGCGTTTTGCACTCCAAGCAACAGCAATGGGAGTACGAAACGCACATATAAACCAGCCAATAGAGGTGCCTCAAATCCGTCCTGAATTTGCACGATGGCTAGGAATGCCAGATGTTCGGCCTGACCTTGTTGTCCGTTTTGGCCGCGCACCAGCATTACCAATGTCTTTGCGAAGGCCAATCGACGACGTACTTGAAGCATAAATTGAAAGATCGATGGCACTCGCAGCTCATCATCCCTTTCGAAGCCCGCAGGCTAAGCGAAAATATCTTCGCTTCTATGATCAGTTGGCTGAACAATGGCCATCCCCTTCAAGCACCCAATTCGTCAGCACCACATTTGGTCAAACCTTTGTTCGGATACAAGGGCCAGTCGATGGTACACCTTTAGTCCTTTTGCCAGGAGACACAGAAACTTCCCTGTCGTGGTTACCAGTGATCGAACAACTCTCAAATCGTTTCAGAACGTATGCGATTGACCACATCTACGATAATGGTCGCAGTATCTACACTAAGAAGATGACATGCCCGAAAGATTTCATTGATTGGTTAGATGAACTTTTTGATGCGCTAGGGCTGGATAGGCTAAATCTCGTTGCTTATTCCTATGGAGCTTGGCAAGCAGCACTTTATGCATTGGCGCATCCTGATCGGATAGAGAAGTTGGTGCTATTAGCGCCATCTTCAACGGTGCTTTCTCCAAGCCCCTTAATTCTTGCCCGCGCTATTCTTTATTATGTCCTTCCATTCCAGTTTATCACTAAAAACTATTTCTACTGGTATGGACCCGACGCTGTTAAAGACGAAAAACTGCGTGCAAGGGTTGATGAGATGATTGTAGAGGATCTACTGGCGCGGCGATGTTTCAAAAAGAGAAGCTTTGTACGACCGACTCAGTTGACTGATGCGCAGTGGGGTGAGCTTCAAGTTGAAACACTGTTCCTAATCGGGGAAAACGACAAGACCTATCCGACGGAACGTGCCCTTCAACGGTTACGTCAAGTTGCGCCTTCAGTTACCTCTAAGATAGCTCCAGATACAGATCATTACATCACACTAACAAATCCAAATTGGGTTGTTCAGAATGTGATGCGTTTTCTTGCGTCAGCTGAAGACAAATCGCTAACAGACCCGTAAGAAATCACTTCAGGTCGCAGTTGACCAGAAGCACATCTAGGAAACTGGCCAAAATGCTCAACACCCCTATTGTGTTTCAAGTCAACAAGACTTTGAGTTGAGATAGCAACGGAATTCCACACACCTCACTCCTTTTCCATCCTTGATTTCGATGACCAGATAAAGACTGCAAGAAACACCGTGCTGTGACTGACTGCACATTCCGCAACAAAGAAATGCATTAAGTTAGTTGAAAAATAAAATGTGACATCAATTCAAAATGGGGCGGGAGGAGTGAGACGATGGAATCAACCAGTTTGATGCAAGCCTTCGGCCTGTTGGGTGTAGCTGGATATATTAGCTGCTTCGCAAGCCTTCAGCTTGGTTTGATCGATGGAAATGGCCGTCTATTTACGATACTTAGCATAATCAACGCTTCCCTTGTGCTTGTTAGCCTGATGGAGCACTTCAACCTTCCAGCGGCAATTGTTCAGGTTACTTGGATTACCTTTGGCATCATCGGATTGACTGTTAAGACAGTCAAACTACGCCGCAACAACGAAATGAGACATTGAAGCAATTGAGCGCTACAAGCCAGTTAGGGCTACTTGGTCAAGAGCATCATTTGTGAAGTGCGCTTACTGGCCATATGGGTTAACTTCAAAATCTGTTTAAACCAACTAGACGCTGCATAATTTACTGCGCAACGGTCACTCAATTCTCACCGCTAGTAAATTTATTTTTCCATCGCCGGAATAAAATTACCTTCTCATTCGTCTCTTTCACATAGGAACTTTATTGATCCGCTTGGAGGAGAGGAAACATGACTGAACAAAATAACGGCAAAACTGGCATTCATCATTATTTTGAAAGCGATCCAAAAGGCGCGGATAAAGCCTTTTTTGGTCGTGAGACATATGCTGACCGAAGAGGATTTTTGAGAGGTGCGGGTCTTGCAACAATGGGTGCTATGGTTGGAGCAGCAATTCCATTTCATCGCAACATGCCAGCTGGTCTGGTGCCGGCAGCTTTTGCTCAAGAAGGCGTATTGGTCGGGAAAGACGGACTGACACTGCTTAATGACCGGCCCGTCAATGCTGAAACGCCACCTCATCTATTAGACGATGCAATTACACCCAACAACAGGCACTTTATCCGAAACAATGGGTTGCCACCCGAAAGCCCTGATGCGGCAACATGGAAATTGATGGTTGATGGGTTAGTGGACAATCCAGCTGAGTATTCAATTGCCGATCTGAAAGAAAATTTTGAAGTGGTAACAATGGCCCTTGCCATTGAGTGCGGTGGTAATGGCCGCTCATTTTTTGACCCCCCCGCAAAGGGCAACCAGTGGACACTTGGCGCTGTAGCTTGTTCTGAGTGGACAGGCGTACGGTTGAAGGATGTCCTGAATGATGTGGGTGTAAAAGATAACGTTGTTTATACAGCACATGTGGGTGCCGATGAACATTTGTCTGGGGATCCAGACAAGCTACCGATTTCTCGCGGTGTCCCAATTGCTAAAGCAATGACGGACAATGTTTTGATCGCCTGGGCTCAAAACGGTGAAGATATTCATCCAATGAACGGAGCGCCTTTACGACTTGTGGTTCCTGGATGGCCAGGCTCCTGCTCACATAAATGGCTGACCCGCATCTACCTGCGTGATCAAGTGCATGATGGACCGAAGATGACAGGGACTTCATACAGAGTTCCGAAATACCCAGTAGCTCCGGGTACGAAAGTTCCGAAAGAAGATTTCGAAATTATTGAGCGTATGCCAGTCAAATCATTGATCACGTCACCGGAGACCGGTGCTACGGCAGGAAAAGAGATCGAAGTACGAGGCCATGCCTGGTCAGGTGATCGGACAATTGAGAAAGTCGATGTTTCAATGGACTTTGGAGCTTCTTGGCAGAGCGCAGATCTTGATGCTCCCGTCAATGACGGAGCTTGGCAAAACTGGCGCGCCAGCATGGCTTTCCCGGAAAATGGTTACTACGAAATTTGGGCACGTGCTACAGACAGTGAAGGCTCTATGCAACCGTTCAAGATAGATTGGAACCCCAAAGGGTACCTAAACAATACAATGCATAGAGTTGGAGTTATGGTGAGCTAGCGCTCCATTTATCATCCCATTATGAAATTTATCACTGCGTGCCTTTGTGCACGCAGAAGAACGGAGATTTGTATGAAACGTTTCGGTGTCAGCATAGCTATTGCTCATCTATTTCTTTTGCAGGGAACTACCGGATACGCAACGGATATTGAGGCAGGAGAAAAGCTTTTCAAGCGATGCGTCGCTTGTCACACCATTGATAAGGGCGGCAAAAACAAAGTTGGCCCCAACTTGTATGGAATTGTTGGTGCGCCAGTAGCAGCAAATGAAGACTTTAAATACTCAAAGGCGATGAAGTCTTATGCTGGTGAGTGGACGCCAGAACGCTTGGATGCATTTCTGACAAATCCCAGGAAGGAGGTTAAGAAAACCAAGATGAGTTTCGGTGGATTGAAGAAGGAGGCTCAAAGAGCTGATCTAATTGCCTATATGAATTCAAATAGTGATTCACCAATTGACTTGAGCTCGCAGGACAGTGCTGAAGCAGAGGCTGATTCATCCGAAGAAACTGATGCACCATTTGGTGTCCTTGTTGCTGGAACGGGCGCAGAAGAGACCTACAACTACTGCATTGCTTGCCATTCTGAGATGATCGTTGCTCAGCAAGGTTTAACAAGACCTCAATGGGAAGAGATGATGGAGTGGATGGTTGAGGAACAGGGTATGTCAGAAATTGAGGAGCCAGAATATTCATTGAT
>CAWUJF010000185.1:0-6331 GCA_963922405.1 uncultured Hyphomicrobiales bacterium
TCATCAGCCACGACCGCGATCTTCTGAACACCGCTGTTGATTCCATCGTTCATCTGGAAAACCGGAAACTGACCTTTTATCGCGGCACTTACGACAGTTTTGAGCGGCAATGGGATGAAGCAAGGGAACTGGCCGCAAAAACCCGCGAAAAGATGGAAGCGCAGATCCAGCATATGCAGACTTTCGTTGACCGGTTTCGTTACAAGGCCTCTAAGGCGAAGCAGGCCCAATCAAAACTGAAGGCGATTGAGAAAATCAGACTGCCTGCCCAGCTAGAAGTCAGTGGCACACAACCTTTCCGATTTCCAGCTCCTGAGCGAATTTCCGCTTCTCCCATGATCAAGCTGGAAAATGTGGAATGCGGATATGCATCTGACCAGCCCATTCTGAACAGGATCAAGCTGAACATTGACGCCGATGACCGGATCGCTCTTCTAGGCTCTAACGGCAATGGCAAGTCCACATTTGCCAAACTCCTGGTAGATCGCCTGCCCCATGTTTCCGGCAATATCGTAAAGGCACCGAAGATCAATGTGTCCATGTTTGCCCAACATCAGATGGATGATCTGATCGCGGAACAAAATCCTATTGATCATGTGCGTCCTTTAATGCCTGATGCGCCCGAAGCGAAGGTTCGCGCGCGGGTTGCTCAAATGGGTCTCAACCAAGAACGTATGGAAACAAAGACCGGTGATCTTTCCGGGGGTGAAAAAGCACGACTGCTTCTCGGGCTTTGTACCTTTCACGGCCCTGACCTTCTGATCCTTGACGAACCCACCAACCATCTGGATGTGGGTGCACGTGAGGCTTTGGTTCATGGTCTCAATGAGTTCCCGGGCGCTGTGATCCTGATCAGTCACGATCGGCACTTGATCGATGCCACGATGGATCGCCTCTGGCTCGTTAACAACGGCCAGGTGGAACCTTATGACGGCGATCTGGATGCCTATCGCAAATTGGTTCTGAAATCTGACAAGCCGCAGGCTTCCCAAGAGATCGGAAACCCGTCGGCTACCAATTCAAAAGTGGACAGTCGTCGTGTTTCCGCAGAAAAACGTAAGGAACTTGCACCTCTAAGAAAGAAAATTTCAGAAAAAGAAACGCAAATTCAAAAGCTTGAGGAAGCTATCCAGAAACTTGATTCAAGTCTTGCCAAACCCGGATTGTTTGAAAATGATCCGGAAAAAGGGGTTCGCTTGTCCAAAAAACGTGCGGAAGCTGAGCGTCTCTTGGGCGAAGTGGAGGAAGCCTGGCTTGAATTGAGCTCGGAGTACGAGCTCGCGCAGTCGTAGTATTCAAGCCGACAAAGCAGCCCTTGCCATCAGCGCCACAAGCGCCAACAACCCAAAGAGAAAACCAGCGCGCAAAAGACGGAATTTCCAGAGCAGGATTTTGGCCACCAATCCGTTGCTCACTGCGATGAACCGAATGAGCTGGGAAGCCTCACTGGTGTGCATGTATTCGGCGTAGTCCTGTGGTGTAAGCGTTGATGCTGTAAGCGCAGGCCAGGACCAGCGATCACTCTCTGCCATATGCGCACAGGCGTCCGCAGAAGGGTATCTGGGGATCACGGCAATGATGCAAAGAAGGGCTGAAAGAAATACACAGAGCATAAACGCTACGGCACCCAGGTCATTCATGGTAACTTGCTGGACGTTAATCGGGCCTCTGAATGTGACCACCCCTACTAATGTCACCATGACAGCAGCCTTTGCGTCTGCAAACTGCATCTGCGTCATCAGCATCTGACTTTGTGCGAACAAATATTGCGATCTGATACGGCTGATATAGTTGGGGTCGAGCTCTTCCGATCCACCCAGAGGGAGATCAAGAGGAATATCCCCTATTTTCTTCATGTCAAACATGGATAACTGCACCTCCACGCGCCGTCCAACCATAAACAACGATAATAGTGACGGGAATTGTACTTAAGACTTCTCTTTGTAGATTTTTAAACACCCAAGGTACAATCACAATGCCAGAAAAACGTGGTGCGGCAAACCGTCTTGTAATCTTTGTTTACCCGGCTTTTGCCCTGTATCGCCTTGCAAACAAATCAGCAATATGGGATGGATCATTACGGGGCGTAAACTAATCTGATCATTGCCTGAGGGGCAGAAGTTCACAGTTGGAGCTCTCAATGACTGGTCTGGGGATAGTAAGACAAATAGCCGATTTGTTTCAAAGCAATAAGGCAGAACGGTTTGCCGAACTATACGACGTCGACAAGCCTGTTGATTTCTCCCGGATGCTTTACTTCAGAAACGATAAGTTTCCCAAATCAGACTCTATTCCCTGGTTAGACCGCCCCGATGCCATGGTGGACATTGATTCAAAAGTGGTGACTGGTGACATGTCGGTAGAGGATGCCGATACATACCGCAGATGGATTGAAGACGGTTATTATATTGCCAGAAACCTGTTCAGCGAGGCTGAAATCGATAATGCCTGGCAAGCTTACGAAAATGCCGTTTTAACCGGAGTGATTAAACTGGACCAAGAGCCGGCTGGCGAAGGCGATAATTTGCCAGGAAGAAACCTCAATCCACACAAGAAGGTGGCTGAGCTCAAAGCGTTACAGTGTCATGGGAAGCTGTTGGACATTACTGACAGGCTCCTGGGACGTAAGACCGTTCCATTTCAAACGATCATGGGACACAAGGGCAGTAACCAAGCAGCGCACTCAGACGCGATCCATATGACCACTTACCCGCTGGGCTATTTGATAGCCGCATGGATAGCGATGGAAGATATACATCCTGATTCCGGGCCGCTGGAGTTTTATCCGGGCAGCCACAGAAGGCTCCCTTATCTTCTGTCAAATGAAGCTGGTATCAAGTTGCGAGGATTTAAGGCAAATTATCACAAGCAATATGAACCAATGATTCAGCGGCAGATCGAAGAGAAAAAGCTCCACAGCAAAACATTTGTTGCCAAAAAGGGTGACGTTTTGTTTTGGCATAGCAATCTGCTGCATGGGGGAAAAATACGAAGTGACTTGTCCAAGTCGAGAAAGGCCTTGGTATGTCACTATTTTGCAGAGAAGGTTTTCACCTATCACGATCTTTCAGGCAAGGCTTCACGATTGCATCGCAATGGAGCTCTGGCACCTATACAACTCGACTAGTTTCGAGCTACATCTATGACAAACTGATCGGAATGACTGGGGCATATCCACTTTCATGGAACTAAAAATTGATATACCGGTTCTGGAACACTTCGAGCATGTGGCGGACACATCCAACTATGTCCAAATACCGGATGAATGGATCGTCGGCCTTTCCGATATTGTGAACTCAACACAATTGGCTGCTGAGGGCGGCTACAAGACCGTAAACTTCGTAGGCGCTGCCACGATCAGTGCCGTTACGAATGCGATGGCTGGAAATTTGCAATTATTCGCATTTGGTGGTGACGGCGCTCATTTTGTTGTGCCTCCTGAAAAGTCAGATCTGGCGAAATCCGCTTTGACCTCTGTTTCCAACTGGGCCAGAAAATTCTTCAATATAGAGCTTCGTGTAGGCCTGGTTAGTGTGGGTGAGTTGCGCCAGTCCGGGCATGATGTGCGAGCCACAATGGTGCAGGTCTCACCGAATGTGAAGTACGCCATGTTTTCCGGCGGCGGCATTGAATGGGCTGAGCGGCAAATGAAGAAAGGTAGTTTTCAACTACCGCCCGATGTGGAAGCACCGGAACCGGATCTGACCGGACTTTCCTGCCAATGGGGACCTGTGCAAGCCAAGAAAGACACTATTGCTTCCCTTATCGTCAAACCGGCAGACGGTGTGATTGCAGCTGATTTTGAAGCGGTTGTTTCCAGTGTTTTGACAATGTTTGCAGATACCAATTCGAACCCGGTAGCTCAACAGGGACCACCTGTTAAATTGCCCACCAGGTCCGTTTTGTTGCAATCAAAATCAATCACCAAGAAAACCAATGCGGTCGCACGTAGTTTACAGGCCATATGGAATGCTTTCTTCGCTTGGGCGATTTTTAAACTTTCCATTTCTGTAGATGGATTTGAACCTGAAAAATTCCGCAGGGAAATTTCCGAGAACAGTGATTTCAGGAAATATAGTGACGGCTTGATGATGACGCTTGATTGCTCTGAAGAGGAACTCCATGCGCTTGAAAGTCTCCTGAGGAAAGAGAAAGCTGCGGGCAAAATCATCTACGGCATACACCTGCAGGATGAAGCATTGATCACCTGTGTGGTTCCTTCAATTCATCAGGGTGACCATGTGCATTTCATTGACGGTTCTGACGGCGGCTATGCACAAGCAGCAAAGAAAATGAAAGCAAGCTGAGCCTAAACTGGTTTACTTATTGCTGGTTCTTCATCAGATGCGCCTCAAGAGCAGCCAATCCCTCATCAAGATTTTTACGACCAAAACCCAACCGAAAGCGGTCATTGGGGGTGGATGATAGATCCGAAGAATAGATTGTGCTCGGCAGAAACAAGACACCGCTTTCTTCAACCAGGGAGGTAATGAAGGCTTCAACCCCTTCAGGCCCGGTGTAGCGTGGAAATGCCATGCAGGAACCATCCGGGCGCTGCCATTCAAACAGGTCTGGATAACGGGCAAAGAAGGCGTCCCATTTGGGCAGGTTTTCATCAACGATGGCGCAATTGCGGGCCAAAATCTTGTCTCGGTTTCTGAGCGCTATCATGGTAAGGCGCTCACTGGGCCCTGAATTGCAAATGGAAAGGTAGTGCTTCATGCGCTCCATCTTGGAAAGGATCTCCTGGTCCTTGCATGCTATCCAACCGATCCTCAGGCCCGGTAGCCCGTAAGATTTTGACATCACATTCAGGGACAAACCGCGCTCATAAATGTCTGCAACAAAAGGCAAATGTTCTGCATCGCTTGGACCGAGACCGTTGAAGATTTCGTCGTGCAGAATGTAAATCCCGTGCTTGCGGCAAAGTTCAATCAAGGCGTGATAGCGATCAAGCGGCAGGATGGCTCCGGTGGGGTTATGAGGAAAATTGATCGTGACCAGCTTTGTGTTTGGCCTGATCGCATCTGCTACCCGGTCGATATCCAGGGACCAATTGTCATAGCCATCAAGAGGAACACCGGTTGCTTCACAAATGGCGACGGGAAGCGTTTCGTGAGACTGATAGTTCGGTGTCACCACGATTGCATGGCTGTCCTTATCCAGAAGCACGGTGTTCGCAGCAAAGATGCCTTCACTTGCTCCTGCGAAGCACAGAATGTCGGATGCTCTCTGGTTAGCATAGGTTTGCGCAATTTCCTCACGAAGGTCAGGCGCTCCATAGGTTTCGGTGTATCCCAACCACATGCCTTCGAACATTTCGCGGTCTTCTGGCGTTGCCATTACTAGTAGCTCGCGCATGGACATGCTTTCTGCGTCAGAAGCGGTCATGTGATATTTGGCTTTGAATTCCCATTTGGAAAAGTGCGTTTCTAATCGAAAATCCGGTAGAGTTGTCATAAGCTTGATACTTTGCTTCTGGAGTTCCCAAATGATTAGTTTAAGTCGAAAAGAAATTGAAGCATTAATTGACCTGCCCAGAGCGGCAGCAGAAGTTGAAAAAGCCTATCGCCTTTCAAGCCAGGGGGACGCAAACCTGCCACCCGTTGGCCATATCGTCTTTCCGGAATTTGATGCCGATTGCCATATCAAATACGGGCATCTCAAAGGGGATGAGAACTTTGTCATTAAGGTTGCAACGGGCTTTCCCAGAAATGTGGAAGCAGGGATGCTGGCCGGAAACGGTCTGATGATGGTCCTCTCAGCGGAAACCGGGGAAGTGAAAGCCGTGTTGCATGATGAGGCTATGTTGACCGATATTCGCACTGGGATCGGAGGAGCAATTGCGACTAACGCTCTGGCGAACAAAGACTTCGAGAAAATCCTGATTATTGGCAGTGGGGAACAGGCCCGAAGACAGATAGAAGCGCATGTGGCGCAAGTTCAAAAGGACCTTTCCTTCCAAGTCTGGGGACGAAATGAAGAGCGGGTAACAAACCTCATCAATTCCGTTTCGCACCTTTGCCAAGCGACAATGGCAAAGGATCTTGAAGAAGCTGTGGGCAATGCAGATGTGATTGTTACTGCGACCGGCTCAACCAAGCCGATAGTTCAATCTGACTGGGTGCAACCGGGCACGCACATCACAGCGGTTGGTGCGGATGCACCCGGCAAGCAGGAGCTTGAAACGGAACTCGTTGCGCGCGCTGATGTTTTGGTTGCTGACAAGATTGACCAATGTGTTGATCATGGTGAGGTCTCCCATGCAGCGGTAGCGGCATCGATCGATGTTACCTGCATCAAGGAGTTGGGTTCTGTGCTTAGTGGTGAA
>CAWUJF010000186.1:0-6320 GCA_963922405.1 uncultured Hyphomicrobiales bacterium
ATGGCACCACTGTTAAGGGCAATCGCAGCCGTCGGACCATCATCCTCGAAACCTGTAACTCCACCCAAATCTGCAGAAGCACTGATGCTGTCACCATCACCATCGGTAACCGTGAAATCAAGGAACAAGACGTTCGGTGCAATTGTAGCCAATTCATCAGCATCACCTGGTGCCGGTTCCTCATCGCCATGATCAATAGCACTGAATTGAGTAAGCGTAATGTTTCCAAGAGCATCAATAGAAGCCGTAAACACGGTATTTGATGCGTCGACCGCACCGAGTGCATTGGCGGTAGAACCAGCGATTTCTGATCCATCGCCATTTACGTCATATACAAAGATTTCCAAACCGGAAGCTGTTTCAAACAGCCCAGTGCTGGTGCCATCCACTACGCGTAGAGAGAATGCGTTTCCACCATCTGCAGCGGGGCCATCTGAACCAAACACACCCCCCGAACTGGTCAAATCGGAAGCAGCAACTGTAATTTGACCCAGGGTACCTGCAGGTTCGCTTTCATCACCACCATTTTCACCAATGCTTTCATCCACAACAAGGCCAGCACCGTCGGACAAATCAAGCTCTGCTGAAGGCCCGTCATCGTCAAATGAGAACAATGGCGCATTGGAAGCATCACCACCAATGAGGTCAATCGTGGCACTGTCCGTGATTGTGTCGCCATCACCATCGGTAAGTGTCGTGGTCTGGGTCAGCTGGATAACCGGCTGGTCATCACTGTCAACGGCAGCAAGTGCAAGGTCCACAACCTCATCATACAGGTCAGGGTCCTCATCAGAACCAGGAGCAATATCATGATCAATGGCAAAGAACTGGGTCAGCTGAAGCTGTGCGTCGCCCGTCGGGTCCACAATCTCGATTGTGAAGATAACCTCTTCAACGCCATCAACAAGCGCCACACCGGAGATCAGCGTATCGGATGTACGCTCCAGTGAGATCGGGCCACCATTGGTAGCAGTAAGCGTGGTCAGAACCGGATCAAAGCTGCCATCTGTCTCTGGGAAGCCTTCAAAGCTCAGAACTGATGTGGGCGCATCCCCACCGTCAGAACCCGCATCCGCATTAACCGTGAACAGACCAAACAGGCCAGTCCCCGCAGCACCCACATTAACCGCCGTGGTCTGCTGACCAAGGGCACCGGGAACATCATCAGGATTGCCGTCTGCAACTTCCATCGCAAGCGGATTGGCAGGATCAACCTCACCAACCGTCTCATCAACGTTAAGTGCCAGAACAGATTCTTCACCCTCACCTTCAACAGGCACAGGATTAGCAACCACATCAAGGCTAGGCCCGTCATCGTCAAATGAGAACAATGGCGCATTGGAAGCATCACCACCAATGAGGTCAATCGTGGCACTGTCCGTGATTGTGTCGCCATCACCATCGGTAAGTGTCGTGGTCTGGGTCAGCTGGATAACCGGCTGGTCATCACTGTCAACGGCAGCAAGTGCAAGGTCCACAACCTCATCATACAGGTCAGGGTCCTCATCAGAACCAGGAGCAATATCATGATCAATGGCAAAGAACTGGGTCAGCTGAAGCTGTGCGTCGCCCGTCGGGTCCACAATCTCGATTGTGAAGATAACCTCTTCAACGCCATCAACAAGCGCCACACCGGAGATCAGCGTATCGGATGTACGCTCCAGTGAGATCGGGCCACCATTGGTAGCAGTAAGCGTGGTCAGAACCGGATCAAAGCTGCCATCTGTCTCTGGGAAGCCTTCAAAGCTCAGAACTGATGTGGGCGCATCCCCACCGTCAGAACCCGCATCCGCATTAACCGTGAACAGACCAAACAGGCCAGTCCCCGCAGCACCCACATTAACCGCCGTGGTCTGCTGACCAAGGGCACCGGGAACATCATCAGGATTGCCGTCTGCAACTTCCATCGCAAGCGGATTGGCAGGATCAACCTCACCAACCGTCTCATCAACGTTAAGTGCCAGAGCGGATTCCTCTGTTTCCGGATTAAACGGAATATCATTGGCGAAAACTTCAAGGATTGGACCATCATCATCGAATGAGAACAATGGTGTTTCAGACGCGTTACCGCCTACCAGATCTATCGTAGCACTATCTGTAGCAGTATCACCATCGCCATCGGTACGGGAAACGGTAACTTCCAACTGAAGCACACCGTCTCCTGCAATTTCCAGGAACACTTCTTCATCGAAAGAACCAGTTCCGGATATAGGATGCACAACCGCTTCGAAC
Organism: uncultured Hyphomicrobiales bacterium; assembly: GCA_963922405.1. Classification (GTDB taxonomy): domain Bacteria; phylum Pseudomonadota; class Alphaproteobacteria; order Rhizobiales; family Rhizobiaceae; genus JAALLB01. Next base: position 2,233 of record CAWUJF010000186.1, read on the forward strand.
TGCGTCAGCACCAACTGTGGAGCTGCTTCTGTACCACCAACAGCAATGGTGAATACAATATCGCCATCGCCGTCACGACCCTCGATAACTCCTGCATTATCAAACAGTGAAATTGGTCCTCCGTCGGTCGCCACAAGAGTGGTGGCGAGGCCGGTTTCCGGTACGCCCACGAAATTGAGTTCTATGGAAGAAGACCGGGGACCATCAGCACCGAATGCACCACCTATGCCGAACAGGCTGAGAATACCAGTACCACCATCACCCGCATCGATCATGGTAGAAACGCTGCCTAGCCCGACATCTGCACCGTTCCCATCCGGATTCATATCGTCCGGAGCTTCGCCTGGAGCGTACCGATCAGCACCCATGTCGGATTCAGGCTCAACATCATCTGTCTCATCAACGTTCAGGGACAGAGCTGCCAATTCATCGCCATTGTCGGCAGGATCAAGAGTAACGGTTGGAACATCATCAATCACGCCAAACTGGAAGTTGCCGATGTCATTAAAACCGGCCGCATCCTCTGCCAGGATAGAAATATCACCGATTAAGGCATCCACATCTGATGCATCCAGATGCGGGAAAGCCGCAAGCAGAGTAATTTCAAGTGGCACGTCACTTAATCCACCGGCTGGAATCTGATCTGTAGTGGGATCAAATGAAATCACCAGTTGCACGACCGGGACACCATCAGCCTCAATGATGAGCGTTCTTGCGTCAGGGCTGAGCGTGTATGTGAAAACTGCGGTCTCTGATGCACCTTCCAGAACCGGCGCGATTTCGGAAAGCGGCCCGGATGAACCGTTGGAAGGATTGAACACCACATTGGTTACATTTGTGGAACCAGCTTGGATTGTGATGATGAAATTATCCACCTCACCGTCTTCCCCACTGGTAGTGCCAGGAGGTGCAGAGGATGTACCGTCAAGGTCTGGGTCTTCGACAAAACCGTCGCCCAATTCAGATTGGGGCGCAATGCTGATAATTGTAAGCGGCGAGTCTGGATCGTCTTCATCCAGAAGTTCAGGTGTAAGGTCAGGAATTACAAAGGCAGGAAACTGAAGCTCAGTAAAAGGAAGCAGTTCAACAAAGGGTCCGGGATCACCAATTCCAGGTACAGGTTCGGAAAAGTTGTTACCGGAGCTTTCAGGACTGGACACCACTGACAAGCTTCCATCAGGACCGGCCGCGACATTGATGCCGTTTTGGGCCAGGGCCGCGATAAGTGTCTCTTGAGGCACCTCAATATCCCCAAGCAGGAAGGTAGGAATGTTGAGAGCTGCGTTTTCAATGATTATTACCGAACCATCCGGTTGAGTAAGAACCAGATCCTGACCGACAATCTCTGCATTTTCCAGAGACGCGTTGGCCGGAAGGCTCACTTCATTGTTGTCATTAGGCTGTAACCTGATCTCGGTTCCGGCATTCGGCGCGTTCTCTGCTTCGCCCGAATCCTGCGAAACTTCCACCGGTTCTATTTCTTCTGAGCCGGTATCAGCTTGCGCCAGTACTAAGTTTTCATTTTCGGAAACATCATTATTTTCGTGAACGTTTTGTTCACCACGAATATCAGTAGCCATTCCTATACCCTCTACCTGCATAGCTTAAACATGTTCGGAAACCGAAGATGCAAAAAGCGTTCCAAACGGCAGAGTTTTCGATTTTAGGGAATTTATCAATTAACAATTCATACTTAGGAATAATATGTTATGCATTTGTGGAAATCTTTAAAATTAAGCTTAAAATTTAGGAATAATATAGTATACAGCGCCACTTTTCCGCCACTTTTGACACAGGTCATAGCCACAATTTGCCTAAAATTTTAGCGGACCGCTTAGACTCACACTAACCACCCTGCTTAGCCGCATATTTATTAGTTTTCGGTACCGTTTTTTCAACAGGGAACGGTAACCGGATAATAATAATGAAAGCGGTAATTCCGGCGCTTGTTGCACTCTTTTTGGGCGCAACATCCATGACGCAGCCTGCGTTTGCAGAGGCGCCACCAAAGGTTAGTACCATAAGCTATTTGAAGCATGAACGGCTTCTTGAAGAAAAATTCGGGTTCACTCGTGGTTTCCGGACACTTGGCCAACCGCGAAGCTATGCATTTCTTGATATAAACAGGTTCGCCAAACCCACAAAACGTCCGCATTACAGGGCTCCGAAAACTGTCACCGCATTTGATAACAGTGCCAAGCGGACCAGAAATGCCGGAGCATTTGGCTCCACACCGATACCGTTCAATGCCATATCTTCATTGAACAACTGGAAAAAGGTCTATGCAGAAATCCAGAATTACGGCGCTGGGAAGATCACGAAAGTTGGATTTAATCCGGCAAAAGCGGGTGATTTATCATTTTTCGAAAAGCTTGAACTGATAAATTCACGCGTCAACAATCTGATCACTTACACATCCGATGAAAATCTGTATGGCCGGATGGATTATTGGGCGGGCCCGTCAGAAACGATAAGACGCAGGTTTGGCGATTGCGAGGACTATGTAATCCTGAAAATGGCGTTGTTGAAAGAGATGGGCGTACCGACAACGGCCATGTCCATGATCGTGCTGCGCGATACGAGCAGAAACCTCTATCATGCCGTGCTGGCCATCAATACGAACAAGGGCACGCTCATTCTGGATAACCTAAACCAGAATGTCGTATTTGACAGCCAATTGCCGCAATATCTGCCATTGTTTTCCTTTAACGAAAGCCGCTCATATCTCCATGGTTGGCACAAGGACAGCCCGAGAAAGCTACTCGCCAGAAAAAGTCTGGCCAAACCGGGCGCCATACTTCCAGGTGGTGATGGTAAGGTGAAGTCTATCAGGATTGATCAATCATTTAATAATGCGATTGATAACCTCCTGCCAGTGCCATTGACCAATTCATAATTCCGGTTAGGGAACAACGTAAGCCAGCAATATCTGGTAATTCAGATAAGGAGCACGAACAACTTTAATGGTCGTTCGAACCCTTTTGTCATTCACTCCGATGGCGATGCCCACCTGAATGGGTTGGTTGTTATTCTGCTCCAATTGAGCAAGCAGAATATCCATTTGCGTATCCAATGTGAGACGAAGCCCTTTCATGGGAAACCCGCCAGCAAGCGCAGGAAACTTGGAAGTCACATACCGCAAAAAGCTTTCATTGAACGAGTGAAGGCGTTTGTCTGAAGTTAGCGCAAGAGCCGGAGAAGCACTTGCATAGATAATGCTTCTGATCATCTGATCATCAGTAACGCCTTCCAGTTCTTCTATTTTGCGCCGGCTCCATTCCTGACACAGAACGCGCAATGCAGAAGCCAGATTTCGATGACCCGTTTCAAATTGGCTCACCTCTTCTATCAGCGACGCCAGCGCAATATTGCGCTCGTCAGCAATGAGTTTAAGCGTGTTCCAATAAGTGTTTTCAAGCCGCAATCCCTTGCGCGCTTTGCCAGTTCCCACCGCTCGATATCTTGGTTCAAATGCATCTAACGAAAAACTGTCGCCAATTATCTCTTCAACACTCTGCATCATATCAGCGTTCTGTCAGCGCCTCTTGCCGCGCTTTATTGATCGGCTTCAGCAGATAATGGAGAATGGTTTTCCGGCCAGTGATTATGTCAACGCTGCTGATCAGGCCAGGCGTGATTTCATATCGCTTACCATTATTTTCTACGTAGGATTTGTCGGTTTTAACAATCACCTGGAAAAACGCTTCGCCGGTTTGTTGGTCAACCACACTATCGGCTGTAACCGTGGAAACATCAGCGTCGAGCCCACCATAAATCGAAAAATCATAGGCGGTGATTTTCACAAGCGCAGGCTGTCCCTGCCTGATGAAAGCAATATCCTTTGGTGCAATTCTGGCTTCAACCAGCAATTCATCGGATGTGGGAACCACTTCGGCAATTACGGTACCTGGTTGAACAAATGAACCAATCGTATTGATAGCGAGTGTGTTCACCACACCATCAACCGGAGAACGAATATCGGTTCTCGCAACCCGGTCCACATTGCCGCGAACAGTCTCGTTCAGCACAGACAATTCAGCCAAGGCAGTGGTCTTTTCGTTCAAGGCTTCCTGTTGCGATTGAAGACC
>CAWUJF010000187.1:0-6287 GCA_963922405.1 uncultured Hyphomicrobiales bacterium
TACACATTATGATTTAACTGCCTGGTTGAACTACCCACACACGATATGCCAGGTTCGGAAGGATCCTGGTAACCCACTTTGCTGGGGTCTTTCTATTTGGCCTACTTTGGATCATCTTTCACTGGGTGTGACTTTCATGATTGTCATTCATGGAGATAGCTTCACCTGATTTGCCGAGAGTTTGATAGGAGTACCCAATCTTGATTTTTGATCCAATAGTACGATAATCGCGGGGCACTGTTTTCAGAACCAATCACGAAAAATCTGAAAAAGGAGGAGAAAATGCCCCTACAAAAATTCATGATCGAAAGGGATATCCCTGAAGTTGGTACACTTGACCGTGAGCAACTTAAAGGAGCCGCGGCAAAATCAAATGAAGCTTTGGCTGAGTTGGGTGCAGACATTCAGTGGCTTGAGAGTTTTGTGGCCGCAGACAAGACGTTCTGTGTATATGCCGCAACCAGTGAGGATGTGATCAAGAAACACGCCGAACTTAGCGGGTTTCCGGCAACGAAGATTACATCGATTTCCAAGACTATTGATCCAACAACGGAAAAGCCAGACTGATCTGGCTTCCTTATGACCGCATGTTGTGAAGTGTAAGAAGCATTATGCTTTTGATCTTCTAAAGTGCGGCTTGGGTAGTCGTTCGATTCCAGTTACCGAACGACTGGATTGCGAAAATATCTCTCAACATGCTCAAGCAGGATATTGAGAATAGGCACAATCACCAGCGTCATTGTTGGCACCATTAAGCCTGTCAAAACGAGTGTTCTCAAAATCAATGGCCAATGACCGAGTATGTCCTGAAGAGCCAGCAGTAAACCGGTAATCGTGGGCCAAGCTGCTATCCATGTGATAATCATCCTGCGCATCTTATACCTCCAATGCCGCTGCATTTTCTTCCAAATGCGAGATTGTCGTCGTGCCCGGAATAACCAGGATATTTGGCGAACGCGAAAGTAACGTATGAAGTGCGTTTTGGGGGTCAACAGTTGCTCCCTGTTTCATCGGGTTAGCACCCAAGGGACCATGCGGTACGAAAGCAATGTTTTTGGTATTGAGCCAATCGATCAAATCTTCTTGCTCTTCATCTCTTGCATCTGCTGGAGAATACCTGTTCTGCACCGCAGCAATTTGTGCAATCTTCAAGGCCTCTTCAACTTGAGCACGGGTAACGTTAGAAAGACCGATCATATCGATTTTCCCGGCTTTTCGAGCCTGTTCCAGTGCAGCGACGCTGTCGGAAATTGGCGTGATGCCATCAGGGGAATGAACATAGTAGAGATCGATCTTGTCAGTGCGAAGATTGGTTAAGCTCTCTTCTAGATGACGCGTCATGGTTTCAGGCCTGGTATCGCGACTAATGGATGTGGCACTTTTCTCAACGCCGCCCTTGGACGCTATGAACATATCGCCATAACCACCCTGTTCGTCTGCCAGGGCGTCTGCGATGAGCTTTTCGTTTTCGTGGGGTCCATATGCACGAGCGGTGTCTATATGGGTAATGCCCAGCTCTCGGACACGTTGCAGCAGTTTGATCCCTCCCTGCCAATCTGCATAAGGTCCGAAGTTGCGCGGTTGACCTGTAAGCCGCATAGCTCCGTATCCGATGCGCTTTACAGTTTTTCCGTTCAGAAAAGTGAATTCAGTGTTGATATTGGTCATGAGTTAGTTCCTTTCAGTTGTGTTCAATGGAAAATAACCAAGACCTGGAAAAACGGTAGTGACATGAAAGGTAATACTGTTATACGTTAAACGTATGAACACTCGTTTTGACCGTCTCGCTCTTCTTGAAACTTTTATACGGATTGCTGAACGCAAATCTCTCTCCGGCGCCGCGCGTGATCTTGGTACTTCTCAACCTTCGATTTCTCGTCAACTTGCTGCCCTGGAAAGCCGGTTGGGTGTAATATTGGTTCGCCGCACCACACATGATGTGACACTGACGCCTGACGGACTAACGTTGTTGGCAGATGCCCGTCGCATGTTGGGGGAATGGGAAGCCATTGAGGATCGTCATATTGAGAAAGATGCACTGAAAGGGACCATTCGTGTTATCGCTCCTGTGGCACTTGGCCAAAGTCTTTTTGTCAGGGCCGCCTCCCAGTTCATGAGGGATCAACCAAACATAACAATCGACTGGCGGTTGAGTGATGACAACATTCGATTTGCAGAAGAAGGGTGTGACTGCTGGTTGAAAGTTGGCCCGGTTCCAGATGACACACTAATCGTGCGGGAGTTAGCGCGTGTTGAACGTCTTGTTGTGGGCACTCCTGATTGTATAGAAGCTTTTGCAGGCGGCGAATTAGAAGAGATGCCTTGGTTGACACTTGGTCCTTTCGAAGGAAACCGTATTGAATTGTATGAACAAAGTGAAAAGGCTCACTCATTTGCTGTGACACCGAAAATGGCAAGCGACAATATCTACGCCATTTACCAGGCAGCGTTGGAAGGTATAGGCGTTGCCATAATGCCAAGATGGTTTGTTTGGTCAGATCTTGAGGACGGAAAGCTGGTCGATGCTGCACCTGATTTTCGTGCTGCCCACTTACCCGTTAATCTTGCCATCGCACCCGGAACAAAGCGCCCTGCCCGAGTTGAACGGTTTTGCGAAGCAATTCAAGATTGGTGCGAAGCCAACCTCCAAGTGAGCAATTGAATTTTGTTGATATGAGCGTTGTTTCAAATTCGTTGTTACCTAGCGAGCACCCTGCCCTTTTAACCACGCGCCCAATTCACAATTGTGACGTGTCTTTTTCTGGGTTTGAATTTTTTTCTTTCTGTAGTTTTAAGAGGGATTTTCAAAATGGATTGGTTGCAAAAAGTGTCCTATAGATCAATGCTAACTGGCAAGATGCTTGGGATCTCCTTTTGGAAGAAACGTATCGAAACAGAATAAAATGCATGAGTTTAACAATCCACATTCTCTCAGATCCGAAGAGCTATCGGCTCAAAGGACTGGCTTTATTGCCAGATTAATAGCTCTTGCTTTCATTGCCCCTCTTGTAACTATTCTGACCCCATGGCCGGGACCCTTGTTTAGCTATATCTTGTTGGTAGCATTTGCTTTTTTAGGTTGGGGAGCTTGGTGGGTTGCTAAAGCGAGTTGGGGAAAACAATGGCATCAATATGCCTTTGTAAGTGCAGATTTTATTCTTCTTACCTTCACACTTCTCTACCCTAACCCATTTGTACCGGTTGAGTTTCCGCCGCAGTTTGCGTTTCGTTTCGGTTCGTTCATCTATTTTTTTGTGATACTTGCAGGCCTCGCCTACGTCTATCAACCAAAACTGGTTGTGTGGGGTGGTATATCGGCTGCAGTAAGTTGGACAGTTGGTGTTCTTTGGCTGCTTAGATTGCCGGACACTGTTTGGGAACAAACAGAACAATCCAGTGTGGAATCAATCTCGAACCTGATTGCACAACCCACATTCATAGATGTTGGTGTCCGCATACAGGAGGTAGCGGTATTTTTAATCGCAGCTGGGATCCTGGCCTTGGCCGTGAGGCGCTCGCGCACCATTGCAAAAAGGCAAGCCAGACTAGCAGGTGAGCGAGAAAACCTTGGAAGGTATTTTCCAAGAAAGACCGCCCAGATGCTTGCTGAGCGAACAGACCCATTTTCAGAACCAAGCGAACAAAATTGTGCGGTCCTCTTTGCTGATCTTGTTGCATTTACAAAATGGTCAGAAAAGCACTCTCCAGGTGAAACCATCGATCTTCTCAGACAAGTTCACGGACTGCTTGCAAGCATTGTTTTCCGAAACGACGGCACGTTAGACAAATTTATCGGTGATGGTGTGATGGCAACATTCGGAACACCTGATGCAACTGATCGGGATGCTTCAAACGCTCTACGCGCTATGACTGAAATCGTGACTGAATTTGAGGGTTTGAAGGAACGCGGTGATAACCACCTCTTTGCTGATTTGGAAATAGCAGTGGGTGTTCATTACGGCCCGATTGTTCTCGGGAACGTTGGCAGTAGTGAGCGACTTGAATTCGCGGTCCTGGGAGACACGGTCAACATTGCAAGTCGGTTGGAAAGTGCCACGCGGGAAATTGGATGTCGTGCCCTTGCAAGTGCTGCACTTGTCAATGCAGCGATTAGTGAAGGGTGCTCTGATATGTCAGAAATCGACAAAGATCTTGTCCCACATGGATCGCTCAGTGTGCGTGGGCGAACCGGCAAGATCGAAGTGTTCAAATTTCAATGAGACCGCCCTGCCCTTTTAAGTGCCGCTCTCCCGATACAATTAAGCCTGCTCACCATAGGTTTTGCTCACGATTGGCAACAGCCGCATGCCCTGCTCATTTAAAAACCTCATAAAATTATGCATTACCGGGGTGGGCTTTCTATCGGCGCGATGAACATAGTGCCAGTTATGGCGAATTGGCGTCTGCACCACATCCAGTATCTTTATCAAACCATACTGAACCTCTCGTTCAATGGTATGACCGGAGATGAGCGCAATTCCCAGATCGGCCATGACTGCCTGTTTTATGGTTTCGTTTGATTGCATGATCGTATGCAAATTCTCCTCACTGGAAAACTTGTCCGCCATAAAATATTCAAATGCTGCCCTTGTGCCTGACCCTGCCTCACGCAAAAGGAGTTTCTGCTTAGCCAGTCGTAACTTCGTTATATCAAGTTTATTCACCAACTGATTATCCGGATGAGCGATAAACACCAGCGGATGGTCCCCAAAACGATTGGAAGTCACATTGAAGTGTTTGGGTGGCCGCCCCATGAGTGCGAGATCAATTTCATAGTTCTCCAATGCGCTCACTATTTCACTGCGATTTGCGGTTGTCAGATGTACTTCTATCCCCGGATGATCTTTTTCAAATTCTGCAATCATTCGTGGTGCAAAATATTTTCCGGTTGAAACAACACCCAGAGAAAGTTTGCCCCTACTCGTGCCCTTAATGTCTTCAACCAATTCTTCCAGAGCGTCTACCTCACTAAGGATCCGCTGGGCAGTAGTGACCGCAAATTGACCGAGTTCAGTTGGAACCACTCCTGAGCGTGTTCGCAGAAACAATTGTGAATCGAGCTCTTCTTCCAGCTGTTTGATCTGCAGCGTTACAGCTGGCGACGTTAAGCCGAGAGCCTTTGCAGCTTCAGATATTTTCCCATGTTTATGAATGGCTAACAGTGAACGAAGCTGTCTTATGGATATATTGAGCATTTTGTAAGATAAGAAAAACTTACTTTAAAAGTCAAATAATTAAATTTTACAAAAATTAATCGATGTGGCTTTAGTGCGTACAGGGTACGTTATTTCCCAGCAGAGAGTACAAAAAGCCTGCTGGATCAGCACTGAAAACCAATAATACTCCTGATTTCCTCACGCTGAATTTCATCACAGCTTCGAGGATTTGCTGACGATAACACACCTGACAATTTTGGCGTTAACCTGGAGGTATTACTATGAAATTGACCAAACGCTTTATGACAAGTATCGCAGCTGCTGCAGCGCTGACAGCCACAGCTTTTACTGGAATTGCTCAGGCATTTGAGCCAACCAAGCCCGTTGATTTTGTGATTATGGCCGGTAAGGGTGGCGGCGCTGATAAAATGGCGCGTCTCATGCAGGCAATCGTTGAAAAAGAAGGGCTTTCCGCAAGACCGTTGGTACCTACCAATAAATCTGGTGGCTCTGGAGCTGAGGCGCTTGTGCACATGAAAAGTGTGAACGATCCAGATCACACAATCATGGTGACACTAAACTCATTCTTCACGACACCACTTCGCCAGCCAGGACTTAAAGTAGACATCATGGAATTTGCTCCAGTTGGTCGGATGGCAGAAGACACGTTCCTGCTATGGGTCCACAAAGATGAAGGCATCACAACCTTTGATCAGTTCCTTGAGAAAGCCAAAGCCGATGGGTCCGGCTGGGTGATGGGTGGAACTGGTAAAAACTCAGAAGACAACATTATCACTGACTTCCTAAACGAGAATTACAAGCTTTCTATCAAATATATCCCGTATAAAGGTGGTGGCGCGGTAGCCAAGGATCTTGCTGGTCAGCAAATCCGTTCGTCCGTGAACAACCCGTCTGAAGCGCTTGGCTTCTATGAAGCTGGAACGGTTATCCCGCTTGTTGCATTTACCAATGATCGTCTGCCAATGTTCCCTGAAGTGCCTACACTGAAAGAAGTTGGTGGAGATTTTGCTTACTTCATGCAGCGAGCAGTTGTTGGTGCGCCTGGCATGTCTGAAGCCGCACAGCAGTATTACACAGACATGTTTACTAAGGTGTATAACTCCGCTGATT
>CAWUJF010000188.1:0-6252 GCA_963922405.1 uncultured Hyphomicrobiales bacterium
TGCTGGGCAGCATCCATGGCTTGGTAAAAGGTGGGGAAATGGCACAAGCCGATTACCTTTTTTGCGGGCAGCGTTGATAGCTTGAGTTCGATGGCTGTTGAATAAGCAAGCGTGCCTTCCGAACCAACTAACAAATGAGCCAGGTTTTGCGGAGCACTGTCCGGCGTCAGGGCATCAATATTGTATCCTCCGACCCGCCGCATCACCTTCGGAAAGCGGTTTGAGATTTCAGCCGCGTTTTCAATGCCTAGTGAGAGCATGGCTGAACTCAGAGGGCAATTTGTGTCCTGGGTAACGGGGCCAAAGTGTTTTTTCTCACCGCTGGCGAGGATTGCTTCAATCGATAAAACATTGTCCCGCATCATGCCGTATCGAATAGAGCGGCCGCCACAAGAGTTATTGCCCGTCATCCCGCCAATCGTGGCGCGTGAAGCCGTTGACACATCGACGGGGAACCAAAGGCCATGGGGTTTCAAGACGCGGTTTAATTCGTCCAATACGATGCCGGGTTCCACCACACACCGTTTGTTTTCAATATCAAGCTTGATAATCCGATTGAGATGTTTCGTGTTGTCGATAACGAGTGAATGGTTGACAGTTTGTCCGCACTGAGAAGTGCCGCCGCCACGTGCAAGTATCGAAATATCTTCGTCGTGCGCCACTTCAATGCAGATTTCCACATCATGGATGGATTTGGGGACAACCACTCCAACCGGCATCATCTGATAAAAGGAAGCGTCGGTCGCGTATCTGCCACGTGCATAATGATCGAAAAGAACGTCACCTTCGATTTCCCTCGATAACCTGTTCTCAAAGCCGGGGCGGGCAACTGTAACCATTACTGATGCTTTCAGATTTTGCTTGACGTAATTATGAATTCAAAATTAAATATGCAAAACTAAAGATCAGATGCAACCATTTTTGGTAAATCTTCACTGGGGACAATCGTTCCCAAACAGCAGGGAAATCAGTTTATGAGGCAAGCAGGACGCCATTTTTTGCAGATACCTGGCCCCAGCTCTGTACCGGATCGTATCTTACGGGCAATCTCATCACAAACCATCGACCACCGTGGTCCAGACTTTGCCAAAGTGGGTGGGAAGGCGCTTGAAGGTGTAAAAACTATATTCAAAACCACAAGCAACGTATTCATCTATCCATCATCGGGGACGGGGGCCTGGGAGGCAGCACTTGTCAACGTTCTGTCTCCCGGCGATCGTGTGCTGATGTTTGAAACCGGGCATTTTGCGACCCTATGGAAAAGTCTTGCCAAGCGTATCGGTGTGAATCCCGAGTTTATCGAAGGCGACTGGAGGGGCGGAGCAGATCCAGACAAGATTGAAGCCTATCTAGCCGAAGACCGGAATCACGAGATCAAGGCTGTTTGTGTTGTTCACAACGAAACTTCCACTGGCTCCGTATCACCAATCGCAGCTGTGCGTAAAGCTATAGACAATGCTGGCCATCCCGCTTTGCTAATGGTTGATACGATCTCAGGACTTGCCTCAATCGATTATCAGCACGATGAGTGGGGTGTTGATGTGACAGTATCAGGTTCTCAAAAAGGGCTTATGCTGCCGCCGGGGCTATCCTTTAATGCTGCCAGTGAAAAAGCGCTCAAGGCAAATGCGACTGCGGAGCTAAAACGTAGCTACTGGGATTGGGCTGATATGATTGGCCCTAACGCGAAGGGCTATTTCCCATACACCCCTGCAACTAACTTACTTTACGGTCTGAACGAGGCTATCGACATGCTGCACGAAGAAGGGTTGGATAACGTATTTGCACGCCATGCCAGACACGGTGCAGCCACACGATCTGCCGTAAGAGCATGGGGACTCGATGTTTTGTGCGCGCAGCAGGGTCAGGAAAGCGGTGTTTTGACTGCAGTCTTGTTGCCAGAAGGTCATAGCGCGGATGCGTTCCGTGCCACCACATTAAGCCATTACGACGTTTCGTTGGGCAACGGATTGTCGAAAGTTGCAGATAAAGTGTTCCGCATTGGACACTTGGGGGACTTCAATGATTTGATGTTGATGGCGACCCTGTCCGGTGTGGAAATGGGACTGGAAAAGGCGAACGTGCCGCATACGTCCGGAGGCGTAATGGCTGCGCTTGAGCACTTAAAGAATTCTGAGGCCAAGGCAGTAGCTGCAGAGTAGGAAGAAAATAAAGACTATTTCTATCAATTAGGGAGGAGAATAACCATGGGAATTAGAGCAACTTTATTATGCGCGTCAGCATTCGCGCTGATGGCCACACAGGCGAGTGCGGAAGCATTGACGCTAAAATTTGGTCACGTCGGTAAACCAGGTTCACTTTTCGAAGCAAGTGTGAACGAATTTGCCAAATGCTCAAATGAATCGCTAGCGGGAAAAGCGGAAGTTCAGACCTTCGGCTCATCTCAATTGGGTAAAGACAAGGAACTTCTGCAAAAGCTGAAGCTGGGCCAGATTACGTTCTCCCTGCCATCTTCTGTGATGTCTTCAGTCGCAGATGAGTTCGGCGTCTTTGAAATGCCTTACATCATCAAAGATCGCGAACATATGAAGCGCGTTCAGGCAGAGCTCGGCGAAACATTCCAAAAAGCTGCACAGTCAAAAGGCTACAGAATTCTTGGATATTTCGAGAACGGATTCCGTCACATCACTAACAATACCCGTCCAATCGAGAAACCTGATGATCTTGCAGGTGTTAAACTGCGGACACCAAAGGGTGCCTGGCGCGTGAAGATGTTCAAGCTATATGGGGCTAACCCCACACCGATGGCTTTCTCTGAAGTGTTCACAGCTTTGCAGACCGGTGTGATCGATGGGCAGGAAAATCCATACGCTCAAATAGCATCCGCCAAGTTCCAAGAAGTGCAGAAATATCTGTCAATTACCGGACACGTTTACACACCAGCTTACATTCTTGTTTCGGACAAGAATTATGCAAAGCTCCCGGAAGATGTGCGTGCAGGTCTTGAGAAGTGTGCGTCAGACAGTCAAAAATTCGTATATGAAACCGCTGCCAGACTTGAAACTGAGCTTCTTGATGTGATCAAGGGTGCCGGTGTTGCAATAAATAACGCCGACAACGCAGCATTTATTGAAGCATCCAAGCCGATCTACGATGAGTTTTCATCTTCTGTCGATGGCGGCAAGGAGCTCATTGAAAAAGTTCAGAGCCTGGCCACAGGTTCCTAAAATCAACTATATCTGGCGGGCAGTGGTGTCCGCCAGATACTTCCATTGCTGAGCTTGCAGGCTAGAACTGTCGATGTCTGCAAATTCGACCATCTAGTTGACGGGTTTTCATGTTTGCTTCTCTCAGTCGTAATCTTGAGATACTACTTGAGTGGATTGTCATCGCATTGATGATTATCCTAACGTCTGTCGTTATCGTGGCAGTTCTCTTCCGTATTTTCGGAAATTCCTTATCCTGGTACGACGAAGTTGCCGCTGTGTTGCTGTCCTGGGTGACCTATTATGGCGCAGGGCTCGCGGCCCTAAAACGCCGTCATATCGGGTTTGACAGCGTGCTGCTCTCCATACCAATGCCAACTCGGATGGTGGCAGTGGCAATAGCGGAGATCATCGTAATCGGTTTCTTTCTTTTACTCGCATGGACCGGCTGGCAGGTGCTTGAGGTGCTTGAAGGAGAGTATCTCGTATCTTTGACATGGGTGCCTATACAATTGACCCAATCAGTCATCCCAATCGGTGGAATTCTATTTGTTGTCTGTGAGCTGTTGAGCCTTCCTCAATACTGGAAACAGACCGCAGGTGGCGTCTCATTGGAGCACGCGGAAATTGAAGAAGAAGTGGAATCGGAGATGGAAAAAGCGGCAGCCTTGGAAGAAAGCAAGCAATCAAATTCGGCGGGGTCGCGTTAAACCATGTTGATTTTCCTGATTTTCATAGCGCTTCTGATAATGATCTGCATCAACGTGCCGATCGCCGTTTCTCTTGCAGTAGCTGCAGTAATCGGACTGGTTGCCACTGAAGGTGTGGACAGCATGGTTTCCGTTGCTCTTGATATGTATGACGGTTCCACCAAGTTTTCGCTAATTGCGATACCCATGTTTGTCCTAGCGGGTGCGATCATGAATGCTGGAGGTGTTACGGACCGGCTGATCAATTTTGTTTCCGCCATTATCGGATTTGTGCGTGGTGGCTTGGCCATGGTGAACATCGGCGTGTCGCTGTTCTTTGCAGAAATATCCGGTTCAGCCGTTGCTGATGTGGCGGCAATGGGATCAATTCTTATTCCACAGATGAAGAAACGGGGTTATAGTGGCCCGTTTTCAGCAGCTGTTACATCTTCATCCGCCTCTCTTGCCATTATTATCCCGCCTTCAATTCCAATGATATTGTATGCGACTTCTGCCAACACATCTGTGGAGCAATTGTTTGTGGCGGGGATCGTGCCGGGTTTGCTCGGTGCCTTTGGTCTAATGGCGGTCGCCCACATTTTTGCCAGAAGATATAATCTGCCGGTGGAAGAAGCCTTCAACTGGAAAAGGCTTGGTTCAACCTTTGTTGACGCATTGCCAGCATTTGCACTGCCTGTGATCATTCTAGGTGGCATCTTTGGTGGCTTCGTAACAGCCACCGAGGCTGCAGGGCTTGCAGTTATCGCAGCTTGTTTGGTAGGTCTCTGGTACAATCAAATGAATTTCGCGCATCTGAAACGCGCAATGCTGGATGGTGGTATGCAGACCGCTGTGGTGATGTTGCTTGTTGCAGCGTCTGTTGTCATGGGTGGATTTCTCACGCGTGCGCAGGTGCCGCAGGAACTTGCTGCAGGCATTATAGAAATTACCAGTAATAAATGGCTTATCCTGTTGATCCTGAATTTCCTGTTTCTGATCATCGGATTCTTTCTACATTCTGCAGCAGCAATTATCCTGGTTGTTCCAATTGTTGTTCCACTAATTCAAGCTGCTGGTATTGACCCTGTGCATTTCGGTCTGGTGGTTACGCTTAATCTGGCAATCGGGCAACAAACACCGCCTGTCGCAAGCGTTCTGATTACGTCCTGCGCAGTGGCGCGGGCAAATATATGGGATGTTTCCAGAATTAATGTTTTCTTCGTTGCTGTTCTTTTTGCAGTCTTGATGCTTTGCACCTATGTCCCGGATGTTCCATTATTCCTTGTTGAATATTTCTATCGTTAAGAGGAGCATGGAAACTTGTCCGAAATTCTTTACGATGTCCGAGAGGGTGTCGCCTATATTACGCTCAACAGGCCGGAAGCTCGCAACGCTCTGACTTTTGGAATGTATGAGGAGATTGCCCGCCTTTGTGCAGATGTGAAACTGGGCGGCGAAATTAAATCGGTAGTGATCAGCGGTGCGGGAGACAAGGCATTTGCTGCCGGTACCTCGATGGACCAGTTCCGGAGTTTCTCGGTTCCACAGGACTCCATTGACTATGAGCAGACAATGGATCGTGTTCTACAAATGATAGAGCAGTGCGAGGTTCCCACCATTGCTGCTTTAACCGGGGCCTGTACTGGCGGCGGTGCTGCAATTGCTGCAGCCTGCGATCTCAGAATTTGTGATGCACATCTGAAGTTTGGTTTTCCTATAGCACGAACCCTTGGGAACTGTCTTTCGATCGGGAACCTGAACCGTATGTCCGCACTCCTGGGTCCCGGCCGTGTCCGCGAAATCATTTTTACAGCACGTCTGGTGGAAGCGCAGGAAGCTCTGGATATTGGGTTGGTAAGCGAAGTGCTTCCAGATGCGTCAGCCTGCCGTGAACGGGCAGAGGAACTGGCAAGGAAGATGGCTAACCATGCACCGCTTACACTCCGCTCTACGAAAGAAGCACTTAGACGGCTTCGGGTAGAAGGTCCTACCGTTGATGGCACCGATCTGGTGGTTGAATGCTATATGAGTGAAGATTTCAAAGAGGGGATTGAAGCTTTCCTCGGTAAACGCAAGCCACAATGGAAGGGCAAGTGATATGAGCGGTCCCCTTTCTGGATGCAAGGTCATTGAACTCTCTCATATTATGGCAGGGCCAGTCTGCGGATTGATGCTTGCGGATATGGGGGCGGATGTCATCAAGGTTGAAAAGGCAGCCGGTGATGACACGCGTCGCTCAGTACCGCCGGAAATAAACGGAGAAAGCGCTGCTTACATGATGATGAACCGCAATAAGCGGGGTATTGTGCTGGATCTCAAGAATGAAGGTGGCAAGGAGATTTTGCTGCGGCTCGATAAAGACGCTGACGAGCTTATTGAAAACTATCGAAAAGCCA
>CAWUJF010000189.1:0-6241 GCA_963922405.1 uncultured Hyphomicrobiales bacterium
GAGCAAGGCGAAAATATTTGGCAGAGCAAGGTTTTGACGACCAGTCAAAACTGCAAGCTCGCGAACGGGCGTTGGGTCGGAGGCCCAACGAAGGCAATAGTTAGCCGCGCAAGGGTGAAACCCGCAGCGGGACACAAAGATACAAAACACTGGCGGGAAACCGGACGAGTGAACGAATACGTGTGTCTAGATTCTATTTCAGCAATGGGCAGTGAAGAGCCCATACAACGCATCGCTCGTGTCATCTTCGGGTCTACGGAAACATCTACTCTTTAACGGGCTTGCAGAGAAAGACTTCCGGCTGGATAATAAATCTAGCTGCGTTTTGACCGGTGTTTGCCAGTTACGCAGGCTGTCACAGACCTGAAATCGGAGAGGTTCTTACATGTATGATGAAGCAATAAAAGCAGGAGGTTACGCTGTTGTTACAGGAGCAGCGAGTGGTGTTGGCAAGGTTGCTGCATCGCGTTTTGCGCAGGCAGGATTAAGCGTAATCATGGCTGACTTGCCCCAAACCAATCTCGATGAAGCGGCTGAGGATGTGCGTTCTGTGGCGGCCAATGGTGTCAATGTGATTGCCAAGCCAACCGATGTAACGAAAGACGCAGACGTGGAAGCATTGGCGGATCTGGCTTTTTCATCCGGGTCGATTGCCGTTTTGATGAACAATGCCGGGATCGGTGGATTATCGACAACACCATGGTCAAACATGGAAAACTGGCAGAAACTTCTTGATGTGAATTTCCATGGAGTTCTGAGAGGCATTCATGCATTTGTCCCGAGGATGATAGAGGCAAACCGCCCTGCCGTTATTATCAATACAGGCTCAAAACAGGGTATAACGACCCCGCCAGGCAATCCCGCATACAATATTTCAAAGGCAGCGGTTAGAGTATTAACCGAGCAACTTGCACACGAATTGCGAGAAGCGGATGCTCCGATTTCCGCCCATCTCTTCGTACCCGGTTTTACATACACCGGAATGATTGCTCGAGTAATTACTGAGAAACCGCCCTCCGCCTGGACCAGTGAACAGGCCGTAGACTATTTTATTGCCCGGATGAAAAAAGGGGATTTCTACATTCTCTGCCCCGACAACGATGTTGACGAAACCCGCGACCGGTTGCGCGTTGAATGGTCAGTGCGAGATATTATTGAAAACCGTCCGGCATTGTCCCGATGGCATCCCGACTACGCAGCAGAATTCAAGAGCTTTGAGGAATCCGGCAAAGATTAAATCTGGTTAGCATTTGAGTTAGCAAGCCAGGCTTGGTTCAACTCTGATCCTGCCAGACCAGGGTGAAAACCTGACTGAAAACCTTCACTGTCAGTCATTGAAACCAAACGCTGGAATTCAGAATAGTTGAAGTGAATGATGCGCATTCCATATCTGCAGGTTCTAACGCTCCTGCTTTGTGCAGAAACACCCAAAAAACTTTGGGGGTTCTGGGTTTCTGAATGCAAGTGCGTATCGGCAAACCTAACCGAGCTCTTCAGCAAGTCTGCGTGATACGGCGTTGGGAGAACCGGTGCCTCTGGCTATCAAACTGTATGCGACGGGTACGATAAAAAGCGTGAACACTGTACCCGCAAAGACACCGGCCAGGATGACTGTGCCAATTACTTCGCGCGTTTCGTGGCCCGCACCACTTGACAATACCAGCGGCACGGCACCGGCTATTGTTGTAAGACCGGTCATTATGATCGGTCTGAAACGTGTTTCAGATGCCTCGATAATCGCATCTTTGAATGCTATTCCCTCATCCCGCAACTGGTTCACAAATTCCACAATCAGGATGCCGTTTTTGGCAGCGAGCCCGACAAGCATAATCAGCCCGATTTGAGAATAAATATTCAGGGAACCACCCATGAGATAAAGTCCCAGCAACCCTCCTCCGATGGTCAAAGGCACGGTCATCATAATAACCAGCGGGTGAATCCAACTCTCGAACTGGGCTGCAAGTACCAGGAACACAACCAGTATTCCCAATACAAATACGAAGATGATAGATTGTGTGGATTCTGTCAGATCGCGGCTCTGTCCTTTATAATCAATGATGGCTTCAGCCGGCAGATGTTCCGTCACCAGATTTTCCAGATGCGTAATTGCTTCACCCAGGGCAAACCCTTCTTCAAGATTCGCATCAATCGTGATCGCACGTATCCTGTTAAAGCGGGTGAGTGTTTGGGGTGCGGCATATTCATTGATCGAAACCAGATTGGAAATAGGTATGAGTTCGCCTGTTCGGCCAGACTCGATATAAATATTCTGAATGTCGCTGAATGAGCGCTGGCTGTCTCGTTCTCCTTGAACAATGACGTCATATTCTTCACCACGGCTCAGGAATGTGGTTACCTCACGGCCACCCATCATGGTTTCCAGCGTCCGCCCAATGTCAGAAATGGTGACGCCAAGATCTGCTGCTCGATCATAGTCTACTTCAAAATCGATTTGGGGTCGTGTCTCTTTGTAATCACTGTCTATTCCGATAAAGCCTGGATTGTTTTCTTCGATCTTCTCAAAAAGAATATCACGCCACTCTGCAAGCTCTTCGTAGGTCGAACCACCCAGTACCAACTGCACCGGTTTTCGCGTTGAACCACCCAGAGCCTGACGCATAATGGGGAAAGCGCGCACACCCGGTAAATCGGAAAGTCTACTTCGCACATCCGCCATAATTTCCCAGCCAGATCTTCGAACAGACCAATCATGCAGGTTGATAATTACAATCCCGCCATTGAAATTTTCGATATTGTTGAAGCCCAGTGGAGCACGCAAAAGGAGTCGATTGACCTCACCCGTTTCAACCAATGGCATTAATCGACGTTCAATTTCATCCATGTACTCTTTCATGTAGGTATAGCTGGCACCCTCCGGACCGTTGACGATCACAAAAAAGGACCCACGATCTTCACGTGGTGCGAACTCCTGCGATACTTGCGTCAGCAAATAACCTGTACCACCAGTCACAAAAACCAGAACAACCAGCGAAATTATGGGAAGCCTGATTGCTGCCTTAAGTACGCGGATATACGCATTGCGAACAGATCCCACCAGAAATTCTATGATCCGAACCAGTAATTTCTGTTTCTCATTCTCTTTTCTTGTTTTCAAAACCTTGGAGGCGATAACCGGAGATAAGGTAAGTGCGACGATTGATGAGAAGACCACAGCAGCAACAATTGTGAGTGCAAACTCCGTGAAAAGTCTGCCAATATCACCCCGCAAGAAAGTAATCGGGACAAAAACGGATATCAGCACAAGTGTCGTAGCAACGATGGCGAAGCCTACCTGCCGTGCTCCCCGGAAAGAAGCAACGAGCGGACTTTCGCCTTTGTCCTGCATCCGCCTGACGATGTTTTCAAGCATCACGATCGCATCATCCACAACAAGACCAATGGCTAATACCAGCGCAAGAAGCGTGAGCAGATTGATTGAAAATCCCAGCGCATAAACAAAAATAAACGTGGCTGTCAGCGAAACAGGCATTGTAACGGCCGGAATAAGCATGGCGCGGAAACTGCCGAGAAACAGAAAGATTACGAATGCAACAAACGCGATTGCTATGAATATTGTTTTGTAAACCTCGTTGATGGCAGCCTTGATATATACAGCAGCGTTGAAACTCTTTTCGATCTTCATGCCTTCAGGCAGGGTAGGATTCAGACGATCAGTCAATGCTTCAACAGCGTCGGCCACCTCAATCGTATTTGAGGATGACTGTCGGATGACACCGATGCCAACCATTGGCACCGTATTCCCACGGAAAAACGTACGATCCTCGACAACGCCAAGTTCCACACGCGCAATATCACCGAGTCGGATTAAGTAACCATCGTCACCTTCGGCAACAACAAGACGAGCAAAGTCCTCTGGTTCCTTGAAATTGCGTTCTAAACGGGCCTGAAAAACGCGTTCATCAGATTCTAGCGATCCAGCTGGCAGTTCGACATTTTCTGCTCGTAATGCTTGCTCAACATCTGCAACACTTAGACCGCGCGCAGCAAGTTCCTGCCTGTCCAGCCAGATCCTCATGGCATAATTCAGTCCTCCACCAACCCGTACCCGAGCCACACCATTGAGGGTCGAATACTGGTCAACCAGAAAACGCTGAGCGTAGTCCGTCAGTTCCGGTACACTCAAACGATCACTGGTTAGATTTTGCCAGATGATCACGTCATCATTACTGTCAACTTTCTGAACTTCAGGAGGTTCTGCCTCCTCCGGTAGATCGTCTGCCACACCTGCAATTCTGTCCCGCACATCGTTTGCCGCTGCGTTAACATCACGGCTGATAGAGAATTCAATAGTGACTGTGGACTCACCATCTTCAGATTCCGATTCGATCGATTCTATGCCTTCGACCCCAGAAATCCGCTCTTCTATGATCTGCGTTACCCGGGTTTCAACAATATTCGCCGGCGCTCCCGGATAAACCACTTCAACGGTTACAACCGGGGGATCAATATCCGGCAACTCCCGCAATGAAAGGCGATCAAATGCCACAACTCCAAACGCGATCATTAGAAGTGAAAGAACAGTAGCAAATACCGGCCGTTTGACGGAAGTATCTGAGATCAGCATCAGATTTTATCCTGACCTTCTTGTTCCAGAAGCTCTACCAGGCTTTCATCCCCTGTCTCAATTGCCTTAACAGCAATTTCTGAACCATTACGCACCCGAACGGTGCCATGCGTGATAACTTTCATGCCTTCAGCCACGCCACTGAGAATTTCAATCTCACCCTTTCGACGCGAACCGAGTTCAATATTCTGTCGTCGGGCAATAGTCTTCTCGCCTTCATTTTCAGCAACAAACACGAAGTTCTGCGTGCCGATGGTAACCAAAGCTTCTTCAGGAATAACAAACGTAAGACGGGGTCTTTTCTTGAGCTCCAGGGTCATAAGCATTCCGGCTTTAAGCAACCGGTCTTCGTTATCAATAATTGCTCTTGCGGCAACGGCTCTGGTTATAGAGTCAACCCGGCTGTCGACGCTTGTTACCGTTCCCTTAAACACCCGGCCCGGGTATGCGCTGGCCACTGCCTCGATTTCAATACCTGAATTGAGGGTCGCTAGAAAAACTTCCGGGACTGAAAAATCCAGTTTCATCACGCTGTCATCATCAATGGTCGTGATAAGCGTTCCTGGTTGGACGAGTGCACCAACTGAGATGTTACGAATTCCTACTACGCCGTCGAAAGGTGCCACAATGCGACGTTCTTCGATAAGTGACTGGATTGCGGAAATCCGTGCTTTGGCGGTCTCCAGCTCCAGTTCTCGCTGATCCAGTTCCGCTTGAGTCTGCGCCTGACGATTTACAAGTTCTTTGGTGCGATCAAGCTGCAACCGGGCAACCTGCATTCGATATCTTACTTCTGCGAGCTGTGCCCGTTCCTCGGCGGACTCCATTTCAATGAGGAGATCGCCTTTTTTAACACGCTGGTTGTCGCTGAAATTTACATTGGTAACCCGTTCAGTGACCGTAGAAGAAAGATTGACGTTTTCGTTTGCTTGCAGCGTACCAAGCGCTTGCACTTCATCAATAAACTCGACCTCCTCAATCTCGGAAACAAAGACAGGAATTGGGCTTTGTTGGGCAAAGGCGTTTGTCGACAATGTTAGGACCGCTAAGGTGACGAGGATGCTGAGAATTCTCATTTCGGTTCTCCTGAGACGCTTTACACAACTCTTGGATCGGACTGGATTGCTTAATTTCTAACAATTATTCGGCAGATAAAGAAGTGATATAGGATCATATTTTGTTGAGACCATCTCAACTTACCCCATGTTGTGGTTCGTTACGAGCATCATGTCCATCAACCGCAGCAGTTGTTTTGCCAACTGACAATACCGCATGAAACGCAGCTGTGAGTAACGGTCGTATAACTTCATCTTCATCAGATGATAGCGCCTGCGCTCCAATTGATACCCGACCCACAAAGATGCCAGAAACCATACTCAGGATTACGCCCGCCTTTTGTTGAGCATCTTTTCCACCAATAATTGACGCAAGTTCTTCAACCATTGGATTTCCCAGTTGTTTGCTAATAATTTCCTGGGCAGAAGACGATCCGGAAGATCTGACAGCAACCACCATTGGGTCAAACTCCTTGCCCAGATTTGCTTTTTCCAATGCTATGTCCACCAGTGCGGAAACCATCTTTTCCGTCGACAAACCTTTGAGTGGAGTGAGATCAAAACATGCTCCCATAACAGCCTCAAAGAGCCCTTTCTTTGA
>CAWUJF010000190.1:0-6213 GCA_963922405.1 uncultured Hyphomicrobiales bacterium
CAGATTTGTGGATACGGATAATGAAAGCGTGCTTTCCTATGCAACCGAGCCGCGTATTGCCGCAGTTATGTTATTCTCTCAGGAAATGTCCATGAGAGCGGAAGATGACATGAGGCGCATGACATCGGCGCTCATTGAACGCGTGCTTGAGATAGGTGGTACCTATTATCTGCCATACAGATTGCACGCGACGAACGGTCAGTTCCTGCGCGGCTATGACCGGGCACGGGAATTCGTGGAACTGAAAAGACAAGCCGATCCTGATCTGGTTTTCACAAATCTGATGTGGGACCGGTACATGGCGCATCTTTAGGAGGGTGAGATGACGGTAGTTAGATGGATAGCAATTGGCTATTTCGTGGCTTTAATGATAGCGGCAAGCCTGAACTATATTCCAGGCCTGACGGATGAAGAAGGGCGCGCATTTGGCATCTTCGCACTCGATATCTTTGATGACCTTCTGCATGTGGTGTCGGCACTGTGGGCGCTGATTGCAGCGCTGATTTCAAGCCGGGCAGCTCGTCTGTTCCTGCTTTACTTCGGGTTTCTTTATCTGGCAGATGGAGTGATGGGTCTGATAACCGGATCAGGATATCTTGATTTGGGCATTATCAATTACGGCTGGGTGGACCTTCCTTTCACATTCAAAATTCTGGCTAACCTACCGCATCTGGGACTTGGCGGTATCGCTCTTATTTCAGGGCTTGTCTTCAAACAGGAAGCGTGATGTTTAGATTTATCGGAAAAATATTCAAATGGGGTCTGGTTGCAGTCTTGCTGACTGTGTTGGCGCTTCTGGCGCCAATTGGCTATGTGGAAACCTTCTGCCGGGCAGACCCAAATCAGAGGGCCTATAAGTCGATCGTAACCGACAAGGAATTCACCCGGGGCGAGGCGAACAGCTATCTCACCTATCCTGAATGGCACATAGTCTATGCCTATGAAGGACTCGCCAATGTTCTCAAGACGAGGGATGAGTATGCGTTTGACTATACCACTTCCATATCTGGTTTCTGGCGGTCCTATTGTGGCTTGAACAAGAAAGCCAATCAGCATGGCGGTGGTGAGTTCGGCACGCGGCTTGTGATCTATACAATCGGGGCAAGCTTTACGCTCGAAATGATGCTGAAGGCCGCTTATGAGGAAACATTGGGTCGGGTTTTTGCGCTGATAAGAGGTGGCCAGAAAACGCAGCAAGACCAGTTTGCTGCTGAAATGGCGCAGGATTATGCAACCTTCTTACAGCAGATTCCTTGGTTCAAGTATGATTTTAACGCGGCCAACGACACATTGTGGAACCTGCCAGTGGAAAATACGCTCCGCGGCTGGGAACGGCGTCTGGCGCTTGGTCTGGAATGGAAGACAAAGTCCGGATATGCCAGCATCATCGATAGTAGTGCGGGCCTTGCCGGTGCGCCACAATTGCGTTTCAGATCGGTGGTGAAAAACCTTACACCAGATCAATTATCCAGCATTGATGAGGTGGATATTGTTTCCACCACCGCGGATTACACGATTATCGAGACACCTCGATATCGCAAGCTTACTCGTATTATCATCAAGATTACTGAAGCGGGTGGAGAGCTGGTGGAGATTGCCGGAAATGATGATATCATGCTTTCTGCGGTTGAACCTGCCAACAGAAATGTTTCACCGTTTCAAACGGGCAGGGTGTTGTCTGTGATTAATCGCGATGGATTTAACTCAAGAAGGATCCTGGTAGCGCTCAAGGTTTCTGAACTGGGTAAGGCAATCAAGGAGATCTCGGAAAGTGGCCGGGAAATTGAACACATCTACGATTACTGACACGGGAGCCGAAAGGACGCTGATCACGCTTATCCTGAGACCATTGGAAATCACATTCTGTGTGCTCTTCTTGTGGTTTGGTTCCATGCTGTTGATAATGTTCCTGTTCGATGTGACAGAAAAAGCATTGATCATTGGCGATCCTATGGAAATCTTGGCCAAACTCGATGGCGAAGCAGAGATTGTGCGTATCAGTGAAAACTCCGTGGTTCTGAAGTCCACAAAGCCCGGATTTTCCAGACATCTATATCAGAATGGTGCCTGGCTTGTTCTGCCGTCCCTTAAATCAGGATGTCTCGATCTGAGAACAAAGAGTGTTTAGTGGCTGATGTCACTTAAAAGCCTAAATCAAATCTCTACAGCTGCTCTTGCGTTTTCGAGGTAAGGTTCCAGGCTTGCGTAAAAACCTTTGCCAACCAGTGCCTTTACTTCGCGGTCGGACAAATCTGGACGAAGTTTCAGGGCAGTCATCAAGGCTGTCTCTGCTTCATCTTTCCGATTTTGCCAAATTTCGACCGCGGCGCGAACAACTTGAGGGATATGGTTTTGATCATCTGCCTGACAAGCCTTGCTGATTACTGTGACGGCCTCTTCGGTTTTTCCCGTCAGAAGGTTAGCCATGGCCAATGCTGTGCCCCAGATCGCTCGGCGAGGATCTAACGGGCTTCCATCTATTCCGGTTTTAATGTTGGCTGCTGCATCAACAAATTGCCCGGTGAGCAATTGCACTGTGCCTAACGCTGTACGCGCCTGAGCATTGTCCGGATTGATGTCCAGGGCATTGTTCAAGATGTGGACTGCCTGATCATGTTCTCCAATATCCGCCAAGGCACAGCCAGACATGCCCAACACGGTTGAGTCCATTCGGTCCAGAGCGATTGCTTTTGCAGCGGTTTCGGTCACCTTGGGAATCAAGGTATCGCGGTCTTCCAGAATGCCAACCCGGTGGCCAAGACCTAAAACCAATGCGAGATAGGCGTGTGCCAAAGGCAGTTCCGGGTCTTTGTCCAATGCCTTGTGTAGCAGGGATGCGGATTCCTCGAATGAAGCACGTGTCCAGCCTTTCAATGATAAGACACCCATGGCTTCCAATGTGAGGGATTGAGCAGAGCGTTCACCGGTCTTGCTGTCCAGCCCTTTCATCATTGCCCGGACAAGCTGCGGTTCAAGCACCGGGATCAATTGAGCGACAAGGTCATCGACAAGGCCTGGAGAATTAGGCTGATCGATCCTTCGGGCCCAAATGTGATGACCGGTTGATGTTTCGATCAACTGCACATTGGCACGTACGCCATTAGCGCCGGTTTGCAGACTGCCCTCCAGCATGTACCAGGCACCAAAACGCTGCTGGATCTCGTCTATAACGATAGGTTGGTCTTTCAGGGCAAAGCTGGCCGTTCTCGATACAATCGATAGCATTGGTATGCGGGTGAGAACCGTGGTGAGGGTTTCCACCAATCCATCAGCACTGGCCTGCAGCGCAGGGTCATCACCGAAAACCTGAAATGGCAGAATGATCAGGGATGGCAGTGGAGAAATATTCGGTGTTGGCTGAGCCGTTGGCGTCTGGTTTCCAGTCAGCGTTCCTGTAAACCGGAACCCCTTTCCATGAACTGTCTTAATCAGTGTTTGCGCCTTGCCATCATCGCCAAGCGCACGACGGGCGTTTTTTACGCAAGTCGAGATAGCAGCCTCGCTGACGAACCGGCCTTCCCATAGTTTTTCAATGATCTCATCGCGATCTATAACGCGCTCATGATTTTCAATCAGCAGATTTAGAAAATCGAAAACCCGTGGTTCAACCGGAACCTGCTGTCCGTTTTGGCGAAGTTCAAAGCGCTCGGTATCCAGTTCAAAATCATTGAAGCGATACATCGTAGTTCCTTTCACCCATTACCGGCACCCATGACCGGTGAAGCGTAAGGGCAATAATCGATCCGCAGGCTAGCTCACGACCATAGTCATTACAAGCTAGTGCCAGGAACTGTTAGTCACTTTAAGAATTTGAGTTGGGCCGACTGATCAGTAAAGCGGTGCATATTTCCAGTTGTCAGCATCCGGTGTCACTTCGTCGAGGTCATAGCCAGCACCCTGTAGACGTTTTGCGATTGCAAGGCCCTGTCTGGCTGCCTGATCGACAAAAGATCTGCCCAAGGCATCATTTTTGGTTGTACCATGGCCACGCATCAGATTTAGCCCGTGATTGAAGAGACCGACCGTGTCACCTGCTTCCGCTGCGCGGCGGTCCCATTCAGCAGACGCGTCCGGGTTATATTCACCGCCGAAACCGTTGTTTTCCAACTGGCTCATCCATGTCATGGCTTTGGTATAACCTGCTTCTGCACAGCGTTTAGTGAGTTTTCTCGCGAGCACATGATCATCGTTCTTGGTCACATTGATGCCCAGTGAACAGGTCACTGAATCGATAACGCCCATCTCAATTTTGCGAGTTAGCATTTCCCGGCCGGTATCCTGTGGATTGAGAATACCAAGGTCATCTTCAACTGTATCACGTTGCTCTGCGTAAGCCGTGCCAGCCAAGCTCAGGATTGCCAGTATCAAAATAAGTTTGCGCATATTATCTCCCATGTCTGCAGACTATAACATCAGGTTTAGTGTATGACAAAAGCCGGTCTTTGATCAGTTGATGGTTTTATGAGAAACCGGGTTATTGGTACTGGTGCGGATCTTTGAGAATTTTGAACGTGTCCATTTCGTCGATCATTCTCTTTACAAACTCGATCAGTCCTGAGGCATCCACACCAAAGTTATGGGCGTAAATGGATTGCAGCATTGATATTGTATGGGGATTTATCAATTCGTGATTGTCCACAAAAAATCCATCCAGCGACCAGTTACCAAAAGCGCGTTCGCGAACGGGTTGGTCAATCAATGTTCTGACCTCTAAATGTCGGTCGTCCTGTTTTATTGTCTCATAGAGATCAAACAGCTCTTCTTTTTCACCTTCGATTGTCTGGAAAAAGTAATTGTTTGCGAAGAATAATACGCCGGTTATTCCCCTGTCTGCGTTGTTTTTTTGTGAAGTTTTGACGATATTGTTCACTTCTGATCGCATTTTCCCGTGACACAACGCCGAGTCAGAAATGTAAGATATCAAATGCATATCTTTCTCCATGAAGTAATTTTCTATCCAAAATCAATCTGAATCCATTTGTGACGTGATGGCGTCAAATAAAGTATACATAAAAACACGTAATATTCAACGAACACAACGGGTTGCCAAATTTCTTATTCACCGAAACTCTTGGTGTGGATAAACCCGGTTTGACTCCAAAGGCTTTTCCGAGACAATAATTGTAACAAGTTTCATTGCCTGTGGCTTGCGTCTACTTTCAAACCAGCGAGGATTTCAATCCATGGGTCAAGTGTTCCTGCAAGGCCCACACCTTCACCAGTCATTTCCGAGAGAATCGAAAATCCTGCTTTTTGCAGGTGATTTTGTAATTCTTCCACAGTGTAAAACGTGTAGAAGCGGCCAAGGTGGTCGCGTTTTTCGCCCTTGCCGGTTTTCAAACCAATTTGAAACAAGCCACCGGGTTTCAGTGCGTGGGCAATGCTTGAGAGATGAACAGGGAATTGATCGCGTGTAGCATGCAGCAGGCTGAAATGCGCCCAAATGCCATCAAACTCATTCTCTTCGATCAAATCATCAAATGTCGCCTGGCGTACTTCGATACCTTCATGCTTACGTGCAATTTCTACCATGGCGGCTGAAGCATCTGTGGCGACCACATCAAATCCATGCTGATGCATGGTGGCAGCATGCGCGCCGGGGCCGCATCCCAGGTCCAGGATCCGTGCGCCTTTTGGCAGTTTATTCATGAAATGTAACAAGCCCCGTTCGCCTTCGATTTTAGTAAATGCATCGGCATAGTCGTTGGCCTTTGCATCATAAACTGCGATTGTTTCCGGATCGGTTTTCGTCATGGTTGGCAGGTTCCTTGGTCCGCGCTTTTCAATATAGACACAGTCATGGAGTGTGGGAAAGTTCATTCAGGTTCTTCGATTGCGGGGAAATGCCAGAATTATTTTGCTTGGCATTCAGTCTATTGGGTTGTTAGGCTTTCGCCGCGACAGGAGATGAATTCATGACGTTTGAAGTTTGGATGTTATATGTGGCGACGGTGCTTGCATTTATGAGCACACCGGGTCCAAGCCAGCTTTTGATGCTTTCCAACAGTGGCACGCATGGCTTTCGGCGAGCACTTTCGACTGCTGCAGGTGATCTAACGGCCAATGCGTTTCAGATGTTGGCAGCCGGACTTGGTTTGGCCGCCCTTATTGCTGCATCAGGGGCAGCTCTTTCCATCATCAAATGGGCAGGAGTTTTCTATCTATTGTGGCTTGGGATCCGGATGATCTTGCGCGCAAAGCCGGATGATCCAA
>CAWUJF010000191.1:0-6210 GCA_963922405.1 uncultured Hyphomicrobiales bacterium
TGGTGTTGCTGAAGTGCGTGCGGGTGCGACGCTCCTTTATGACTCTAATCCTGAGGAAGAAGAAAAAGAGACAGAACTCAAAGCCTCCGCCATGCTTGCAGCGATCAGAGATGCCGGAAAAGCCAACGCCAGTGGTGTCCGTCATACGGCAGCTAAAGTTGGCGCTGGAAGGAAAATCCTTTTAGTGGATCATGAGGATTCTTTTGTTCACACGTTGGCAAACTATTTCCGCCAAACCGGAGCGGAGGTTGTTACTGTCCGTACGCCGATTTCGGAAGCTGTTCTAAATGAACATCAGCCGAATCTGGTGGTTCTTTCTCCGGGTCCTGGCAGTCCTCAGGATTTCAACTGTTCCGACACAATCGAAAAGGCACGGGCAAGAAACCTTCCGATCTTTGGAGTCTGTCTTGGCCTTCAGGCAATAGCTGAATCCTATGGTGGAGAATTGAAGCAACTGCAGGAGCCGATGCACGGAAAGCCGTCGCGGGTACGAGTTCAGGAACCCGGGATTGTGTTTTCAGGCTTGGATAGAGAAATTACAATTGGTCGATATCATTCCATTTATGCCGATCCGCACAAATTACCGAATTCCTTCACGGTTACAGCATTAACCGAGGATGGTGTTGTTATGGGGATCGAACATCAATCCGAGCCTGTTGCAGCGGTTCAGTTCCATCCGGAATCGATTATGTCACTAGGCGGTGCTGCGGGTATGCGAATGATTGAAAATGTAGTCGCACATTTATGGAGCAGTGAAAAAAGCTGAAGAATTGGATTAGGCTTTTGATATCGCTTAAATCCCGGAATTTGTAGCTTTTTTCAGCTGTTTGGTCTGCCGACAGGAAAAGATAGGATTTTGTTAACTATACTATTTTAGTTCCTTATCTCAGCCCCGGGAAAATTTAGAAGTAGCATTTTCACGGGGGTAATGTGTCTACTCTTCATACAATGAAAGAATTTGTCTGGCCGTCTTTGGCTGACGAAGATTACCATGGGCTTGCGCAAAAGAGAGCAATGGTGGTTTTCTGTTTTATCGGTGCTTTCGTTGGTACGGCGTTAGGCATGGAAAAACTGATTGTTCAGTTTCCTGAAAAGTTCTGGGTAAATTTAATTCCAACTGTAGGTTCAATTCTTTACTTATCCGGTCCGATCTGGGTGCTGATGGGTGGTGAGCACAAACGCATATCGTTGTTAATTCTGTGTCTCGCTTTTTGCATCATTTCTTTTAATGCCTACAACAATGGCTCACTTCTCTCTGAAGATGTGGTTTTCTTCATCCCCTGGACCTTATATTTTGTTCTTGTAATTGGATGGAAAGCCGGGATTTTGGCGATGCTACTCACGGTAAGCACGCTTGTGGGTTTCTTCAGCTTCGCTGATCATTTGCCGGCTCCAGTTTTTGATATCAATCCTGAAAACGTAACCGCGTTAATTTTTAAAGTTGTTCTTATCAATGTAATAATGGTCGGGATTGGGGCCGCGATTTTCAACAGTCAGACGGAAAGAATGGCGCTTGGCTTGAAACAGGCATTGCGGATCAAGGATAACTCACAGAAAGCAGCAGAAGCCGCTGATCGAGCAAAGTCCGAGTTTCTAGCGAACATGTCCCATGAAATCAGGACACCGATGAACGGTGTCATGGGCATGGCAGAACTTCTTGCCAAAACAGACCTGGATAAGAAGCAGCAGACTTTCGCAGATATCATTCTGAAGTCGGGCGGTGCTCTCCTGACGATAATCAATGACATCCTGGATTTTTCAAAGATTGATGCAGGTCAGATGGAACTGGATCCCGCACCATTCAAACTTGCTGAAGCAATCGAGGATGTGGCCACGCTCGTATCCACCCGTGTGGTTGAAAAAGATCTGGAAATGATTGTACGGATTGCACCAACACTACCCGAATATTTTGTAGGAGATGTGGGACGGATCAGACAGATCGTGACAAATCTGGTGGGTAACGCGGTCAAATTCACAGAAAAAGGTCACATTCTGGTGGATGTGGATGGCCATGTGAGTTGCGAAAACATTGCCGAATTATCCTTCCGTATTGAGGACACTGGTGTCGGGATTCCGAAAGAAAAGCTCTCAGATGTGTTTGAAAAGTTCAGCCAGGTAGATAACTCAGCTACAAGGAAACATGAGGGAACCGGGCTTGGTCTTGCAATCACTTCTGCCCTTGTTGAACTGATGAACGGGGAGATTGATGTTCAATCTACTGAGGGACAGGGCTCTGTTTTCAGTTTCAAAATTTCATTGCCTGTTGAGCCGGGCGAACCTCGCAAAGTTCCACCAATTGATATAAGCGGAAAACGGGTTTTGATTGTTGATGATAATCCAATCAACCGTTCTATCCTGCTTGAGCAGTTGGAAAGCTGGCAGTTTGATTGTGCGGCTGTAAATGGTGGTGCGGAAGCACTCAAGTTTCTCCGCATCGCGGAACAACAAAACCTGAATGTGGATTTAGTCATTTTGGATTATCACATGCCTGAGATGAATGGCGGTGATTTTACCCGTGCCATCCGTTCTGGTGATGTGATGAAGGAAATTCCGATTGTGATGCTTGCTTCGGTAGATCAAACTGAAGATGGAAAGGTATTCTCATCACTGGGTGTGCAGGCCTACCTTGTGAAGCCGGCACGTTCGTCTCTGCTCCTCGAAACTATTGTTGAAGTATTGGGCAAGGAAAATTCGTATCTCTCTGGCAAGGTTGAAAGCGTAGCAACATCGAGCGCAACGAGTACAAATAAGGTCAACCCAAACCGGTTTGGGGCTTGCACCGGGATCGATGTATTGATTGCTGAAGACAATGAAGTGAACAAAATCCTGTTCCAACAGGTATTGGAGCAAACTCCTTATAGTTTTAAGATTGTCGAGAATGGACGAGAGGCGCTCCAGCTTTATGAGCGGTTGAACCCAAAGCTTATCTGTATGGATGTTTCCATGCCAGTCATGAGCGGGCTAGAAGCTACCTCAAAGATCAGAAGTCTTGAACGTGACACCGGCAAACGAATTCCCATAATCGGGGTCACCGCACACGCAATTAATGGTGACCGTGAACGTTGTATCGAAGCTGGTATGGATGATTACATGCCTAAACCGATCTCGACGGATATGTTGCAAGAGAAAATCCGCAATTGGATAGAGAACAAAGACGCCCAAATTATACGTTAGTTGCCCAGCTACTCAGATTTGTTTCACGTTGTTTGTAGCATTTCCAATGTCCAATGCCTTGATTGCATCAGGGCGAATTAGCTGATCGAAAGCTTCTCGAATTATGACAGTGTCTGTTTCAAGCAAGGCAAGCCTTTTGGCTAAATTGGGATCAGATTTGATCGCGTACGCAATTCTTTCCGCACTACAGAATTGATATTCACCGTCCAGGTATGCGACGAGTTCCTCATCCGAAAATCTATTGATTTCATTCATATTGTACAGGTTCCGTTGCTGAATTACGTCAGCAGGAATTAGTCAATGAAGGTACTCTAAATGTGTCATTGTGGTTCAAAAAATATAACTAAAAGTGTGAAAGCTATGCATTTTGGTGATTGACGATTCAATGCCTGAACCAGATTGCAGTCTGTAATATTTTTCACGTTTTCCTTCCGTTTATTACATTGATTTTAAAAAGCTTTTCTTATCAGCTGGTTGATGGAAAACTCACGAGACCGTGAGGGCTTTTCGTCTGCATAAGGTCATATTCTCATCCAGTTCATGCCAAATTTCGGGTGGAGTTTGAAGCAGGTAATCAAGCCAGTAGAGGAACACCATCACTATGATTTTTGACGTCTTAACGGATATCACCCGTTTCACACATTTTGTCGGCTTTGCAATCGGAATAGGAGCGGGTTGTTTTGCTGACTGGTCGATCATCAAAAAACTGGGTAGCGAAATAACGACCTGCGATCTCAATAATCTTGAAACCGTGCACAAATTGGTTTGGGCTGGTTTAGGATTGTTGTGGGTCAGCGGGTTGGGACTCATCTACATTCGAACCGGAATGGAACTTTCAAACTTCACTCCGAAGCTGGTGATGAAGTTGTTTGTTGTGTCGTTGTTGACCCTGAATGCTGTTCTTCTGGGAAGGCTTGCAATGCCTATTCTCGCCCGTAACGTGAACAAGGCCTACTTGTCCTTTTCACTTGAGGACAAAACCATACTTTGCGTCCTGGGTGCCGTTTCTATTTGCTCCTGGATGTGCGGACTAATCCTCGGGATTTTTGCAGCACTGAAAATGGCGTCTTTCGCCTTCCTTTTCCCGCTCTTCATCGGGTTGTATTCAGCGGCACTTGTGGGAGCGATAGGGTTCACCATTGCTATGCATATTATCTGGGAGCGCAGGCTCGCGGGCGCTGGAGAAGATGCCTTGCGCTCTCTTGACATCAACAACATAATTTCTGTTCCAAAGAGTATTGTTGCGGTGCAGCCTGCCAAGTTGGCACCTGCTTCATAAATGCGCCTTTCTGACTAACGCAACAGCCGACTGTCGGATTTTGAGTGAACCATCAAGATCCGGCAGTTGGCACCCCGGCTAAAAGAGTGAGTTCAACAAACCTCTGGCGTTTCACAAACGCGGGTGTGTAGAGTGAGTTAGTTGAAGTTGGAGGTGCAAATGGCTGTAAGAATAGAAAAAGACGGACCGGTCTGGACAATAATTCATTCAAGACCTGAAGCGCGCAATGCTATGAACCCGGAGAACGCAGTAGCACTTTATGAAGCCTTCCAAGATTTTGACCAGGATGACACGGCACATGTGGCTGTTTTCTGGGGTGAAGGTGGTGCCTTCTGTGCCGGTTGGGATTTGAAACGTGCATCTGAACTTTCTGAGGGTTCAGCTATGGATCAATATGAGTTTTCTGAAGATGGAGAGCCAAAAATGGCTCCGATGGGGCCAAGCCGACTAGACCTCTCAAAGCCTGTAATCGCCGCAATAGCGGGACCTGCAGTTGCAGGAGGTATGGAACTGGCAATTTGGGCAGATATGAGGGTTATGGAGGAAACCGCCTTTATGGGTGTTTATTGTCGTAGATGGGGTGTTCCTTTGATTGATGGCGGTACGGTTAGATTGCCCAGGCTTGTGGGTGAGGGGCGTGCTATGGACCTTATCTTAACCGGACGCAGGGTTGATGCGGCCGAATGCCTTCAAATCGGTCTCTGCGAATATGTGGTTCGCGAGGGCGAAGCCAGAGCAAAAGCTGAGGAGCTGGCACATTCTATTTGCAGATTTCCGCAAAGTTGTATGAATGCTGACCGACGATCAACACGCAAGCAACATGGTTATTCTGTAAGAGAAGCAATGGTACAGGAGTGGAAGGGAAGTAGCCCGGAAGTGCTCAA
The DNA here is from genome assembly GCA_963922405.1 of uncultured Hyphomicrobiales bacterium. Taxonomy (GTDB): domain Bacteria; phylum Pseudomonadota; class Alphaproteobacteria; order Rhizobiales; family Rhizobiaceae; genus JAALLB01. Next base: position 5,338 of record CAWUJF010000191.1, read on the forward strand.
GGTAGGAGTTGAGGGAGCCAAACGTTTCGCTGGAGGTAAGGGTCGTTCTGGTGATTTTGATGAAATATAACCCCTTGCGTAACTGAATCTTTCCGATTATCAATGTGGCATGTTTAAATTCGACACCCTTCTCGGCCTACTTCTACTCGCACTTAGCTGCGATCGTCGGGCTCGTTTATAAAGGGCACCCGGCGGTCGATACGGTCTAACCGCCACGCCCAAACAATCTTAAAATTACAATGGAAACTTTACAGCTAATTGGACTATAGATGCGTCCAGAAGCTGCGATAACGGAATAAAACGATGACCGACATTAATCCAGACAAGATTATGCCATTGGCTGAAGAAAAGTACCGGGCATATGACCAGGTCGATATTTCAGAACGAACATGGCCTAACAATACAATCACCGAACCGCCCGTATGGTGTTCAGTGGATCTGCGTGACGGGAACCAGGCTCTTATCGATCCGATGGGCCAGGACCGAAAAGAGAGAATGTTCCGTCTGCTGCTTGATATGAAATTCAAGGAAATAGAGATCGGGTTCCCCTCTGCTTCTCAAACGGATTTTGATTTTGCCAGATGGTGTGTGGAACAGGGCGAAGTGCCTGATGATGTATCTCTTCAGGTGCTGGTGCAATGCAGACCGGAGTTGATCACCAAGACCTTTGAATCCCTTGAAGGGGCAAACAAGCCGATTGTTCATTTCTATAATTCCACTTCTGAACTGCAGCGTCGCGTGGTGTTTGGACTTGATCGGGACGGGATCAAGCAAATTGCGGTAGATGCAGCAAAAATGATCCGCGATATGGCAGAAAAGGCAGGCGGTGGCTATCGCTTCCAGTATTCGCCAGAAAGTTTTACAGGCACTGAG
>CAWUJF010000192.1:0-6204 GCA_963922405.1 uncultured Hyphomicrobiales bacterium
TAACCGGTTTTCAGAAAAGTATACATCATAAGCAATCAGGAGAATTACCAGACCATACAAAACTATTCGGTAAAACTAGCGTGGCGACTGTTTCTTGCCGCCATAGCTGCTCGCACGGAACAAATCTGTAGGCTGCACATCACGAGACAAGGCCAGAGGCCAAATTGCAAATATCAACGACGTCAGGAAGCCGAACAATATGCCTGGCAAAAGCGCAGACGGGAAAAACAGACTTCCCTGCGATACCGGCAATATTTCTCCCAGAGCACCTCTTGCCGCGTACGGCATGGCAATACCAATCGCAAGACCAAGCGCGATACCAATCGTCGCCATGATCATGATTTGAGAAAGATAGAGGTTAAACACCATGCCACCAGGAGCGCCAAGGCTTTTAAACGTGGCAATCACCTGCCGTTTGGTTTCAAGGAAAGCCCGCGAGGCATTGGCAACACCCACGCCACCCACAATCAATGAGGTGAGCCCGACCAGGGTAAGAAACTGTGAAAACCTATCCACGCTTCTTGAAAGAGCGGGAGCCGCATTGGCGCTGGATCTAACTCTCCAGCCCATATCCGGGAATTTCTCATTTGCTTCATCCGCAATCGCTTTAATACGATCCAGCGAAGGATTATCGATCTTCAGCCGCACATGGTAACGCAATAAAGAGCCCGGTTGGATGAGCCCGGAATTTTCAAGTCCCTGTCTTGAGAGAATCAGCCTCGGGCCAAAATCCAGGCCTTCAGCCACTTTGTCCGGCTCCCCGGAAATTGTATCCTTCAACCGGAATTCACTGTTGCCAACTCTGATGACGTCTCCAACCTTGATGCCCAACCGATCAAGCAGGACCGGCCCCACATAGGCCTCATCTGCTGCCAATGGGCCGAAATCAAGGTCTTCAAGCTCAAGATTTCCGTAAAGGGGATAGGCATTGTCCACCACCTTCAACTCTACCAAACCCTGATCACTACCATCCAGCTTCCGAGCCATGGTCCGCATGGTCACGATCTGCGCGATTTCTCCTTTACCTTTGAAGAAATCAATCTGCTCCGGAGTAAACTCTCTTTGAACCAGACTGAAAGCGATATCAGCCCCTAATATGCTTTGACCTTGAGTGGATATGCCCTGCGTAATTGATTGTGCCACTGATCCCACACCGCTGATTGCAGCAACGCCCAAGGCAATGCACCCCAGAAAGATGTAAAACCCGCGAAGGCCTGCGCGCATTTCACGCAGTGCAAACCTTAGTGCGAGAGAAAACCCGGGGACAAAAGGCGCTTTTCCGGCACTATGCATTTTGGAGCTCGCGCGTTGCTGTCTGTGAAGACGATCCAATTACGCCCGAACTCACCGGTATGGTTCTGTCACATCTGGCTGCCAGTTCCGGATCATGAGTAACAAGAACCAGTGTCAGACCCTTTTCTTCCTGCCGCTGGAACAGAAGATTGGCAATTTGCTCACCTGTTTCTCCGTCAAGATTACCGGTAGGTTCATCGGCGATCAGAACCGCAGGTGCAGGTGCAAGAGCTCGCGCAAGCGCTACACGTTGTTGTTCACCGCCTGATAACTGCCCTGGATAATGGTTTAGCCGGTCACCGAGCCCAACGGCCTCCAGTTCAGACTTTGCCTTTTCCATTGCCTGATCATCACCAGCCAATTCCAGTGGTACAGAAACATTCTCGATCGCCGTCATGTTGGGAATTAGGTGAAAAGACTGGAATACGATACCCACATGCTGACCTCTGAATGCAGCAAGTGCGTCTTCGTCAAGCTTGGTAATATCTGTTCCATTGATTACGACCCGTCCATCGTCGACCCGTTCCAGACCGGCGATCACCATAAGCAGTGTGGATTTGCCTGAACCGGAAGGGCCCACAATTCCTGTTGAAGTGGCTTTGGGAATTTCCAGGTCAATCCCCTTGAGAACATGCACTCGCGAAGCGCCCTCGCCAAGTGTCAAATGTAGATTTTCTAAAAAAATAGCTGAAGGTATCTCTTGTATCACGACGAAACTTTGCCCAAATGTCATTAACATAGTATGGAGAGCCGCAGCTCGAATATTCCATGTCATATGGGGATTTGGTTAAAAAATGAAACCATCTTTTTGTTACCATTTGTTAATGTTGGTTGGAACACTCCTGCTAACCACCCCTGCACAGGCATCCGCAACCTCATGTGAAGGCAAGGTCCTGACCGTTTTTGGAGACAGTCTTGTGGCAGGTTTTGGCCTCGCACCCGGGGAGGATTTCCCTTCCGCTTTGGGTGAAAATGTCAAAGATCGTTTTCCCGGCCTGAAAATAAATAATGCAGGCGTTTCAGGAGATACCACAACAGGAGGCCTGGCAAGGCTGGACTGGTCATTGGGCGAAGAGGTTTCTGCAGTACTTTTAGAGCTGGGAGCAAACGACGCGCTGCGTGGTATTTCACCGGAGATCAGCCAAAAGAACCTTGAAGCCATGATTGTTAGGTTAAAGGAACGCGACATTGAGGTAATGCTTGCTGGCATGTTGGCGCCCCCAAATCTGGGTGAGGAATATGGTTCTGCTTTCAACGGAATGTATAAAAAACTAGCTGACAAACATAACCTTGTTCTATATCCATTTTTCCTGGACGGCGTGGCCGGAAACCCGGCATTGAACCTTCCGGACGGGATACATCCCACAGCAGAAGGTATCCAACTCATCGTTAAAAACATACGCCCGAAGATTGACGAATTTTTATCCTCAGTTTGCAACTGATACGCTATGCCCAGACTTTTTACAGCATTGGAAGTACCCTCAACCGTCGCCACAAGTTTAAGTTTTCTGCAATCAGGCCTTCCTGGTGCCCGTTGGATCGAACAAATCGACATGCACATCACCCTACGTTTCATTGGCGATGTAGAGCCTCCCCTTGCAAGAGAGCTTGCCGAAGCCTTTGAAACGGTGAAGTTTCCCACGCTTGAACTGGAGCTGGATAATCTGGATGTATTTGGCAAATCCAGACCTCATGCTTTGTTCGCTGGCGTGAAACGAAATGATCAACTCTTTGAATTGCAAAGCAAGCATGAGAGAATTTGCCAACGTCTGGGCCTGACCCCGGAATCGCGAAAATACACCCCGCATGTGACAATTGCCCGGGTAAGATCGGTTTCCACAGACAACATCGCGAAATATCTTTCTGTACATGGCGGTTACGTGACACCCGCGTTCAAGCTGGACCGGTTTTCACTCTTCTCCGCACGTGACTCAATCGGTGGCGGGCCCTATGTTAAGGAGCAGTCATATTCATTAAGCGCACGGGAGAAGCTCGATGACACGGCCTGAGAAACTCAACGACGACGAGATCAATACCAGCCTCGATAATTTGGAGGGATGGGAGCGCGTTTCGGATCGTGAAGCAATATTCAAAAGCTTCGTTTTTGGCAATTTTCGACAGGCTTTTGCTTTCATGACGCAGGCAGCTTTGGTAGCGGAAAAAATCGATCACCATCCGGAATGGTTCAACGTCTACAAGACGGTTGATGTGACCCTTGCAACACATGACGCTAATGGCATAACCGAGCTCGATATTAAGCTCGCCAAGGCGATGGATAAAATCGCCTCTTCTTGAAAACTCCCTTATAAATCCCCACATCTGGGGCATGGAGGGATTATGAAAAAAGTAGAAATAGACGAAATATTGATGCCCGGCGATGAAGCAGAAAATGAAAGCCGGAGGCAGACTGTGGTCAAGAACTTCTGGGCGAAACTGCGCCAGACCGCAAACCGTATTCCATTCGCTGAGGATGTGGTTGCCGCTTATTATTGCGCCCTTGATCCAGAAACACCTACACGCGTAAGGGGCATCATTCTGGCCGCCCTCGCCTATTTCATCATGCCCATGGACTCAATACCTGACTTTCTCGTTGGATTTGGCCTGACGGACGACCTCACCGTTCTTACCGTGGCTTATACAGCAATTTCATCCCATTTGACGGATGCTCATCGCGCAGCTGCACGAAACGCGCTTTCTGAGGAACCGCTGGCCCAGGAATAAGCGTTTATCGCAACCCATGGACATTTTGTCCGTTATTCCTTATGTGGGCATGATCTTGATCGACTTGGAACATGCAGAATGCGCGGATATTTCGGAATTGGTGTGGAAGGCATCTCCAAACCCCTGAATTTTGGTAATTTGGCCAGATCAGCCCATGGATTCGGTGCAAGCTTCATATTCACCGTTTCACCAGCGGAGGCGATCGGAACACCAGAGTCCGACACCACAAAATCCCAGGATCATTTACCCTGGTATTCGTATGCAGATGTGGATGACATGCGCCTTCCAGACGATTGTTCTCTGGTGGGCATAGAACTCACACCCGACGCGATCGAACTTCCAAGCTTCAGGCATCCTGCAAAGGCTGCCTACGTCTTGGGTCCTGAAGGTGGGTCTCTGTCTCCAAAAATGATCGACCAATGTAGGTTTACAGTGAAAATTCCGATGGACTTCTGCATCAACGTGGCAATGGCTGGGGCTATTGTCATGTACGACCGTATGCACTCACTTGGCAGATTTGCTGAACGTCCCATAGGATCCGGTGGGCCGGTGGAGCCGCTCAAACCGCATGTTCATGGCAAGAAACAATATTCCGGCGGAAAGCGGCTGCCTTAACACCAATCAAAGTCACTTGAAACACATGGAATTGTGAATAAAAAAGCCCGATTCCTGCCTTGATTTTGGAATATCCCCGCATATGCTATGGTTAACGGGGAACTGATTTGCAGGATGGCGGTAAAAATTTCATTTTTACGGGTTTTGTTAAGTGTTTGATAACCTGCGTTAACGCATATTAATTTCCAAGCGCTTTGAAGAGTGTCAGATGTTCGGCTGGAACTCAGACAGATTCAGATACAGGGACTATGATTGAAGATGAACGCGAAACGTATTCTCGGCTACTCAATTGGATTGGCATTGATCGCAACCGCGATGCCCGCAGCATCCTATGCGCAGGCGCCAACACGGATTAAACAGCACAATGCATGGGGTGCTTACAGCCACAATGGCAGCGCCGGCAAGGTTTGTTATGTCCTGTCAATTCCAACCCAGAAAGAACCAAAAGATCGCGACCATGGCGATGTTTTCTTTATGTTGGCAAAACATCCTGGTCAAAACGTAAACTTTGAACCTCAATTCACAGTTGGTTACCCATTCAAGGACGATTCAAAAGTCACATTGACGATTGACGGCAAGAAGTTCTCGATGTTCACCAAAGGAAGCAATGCCTGGATGGAAAACCCTGCTGAAGAGCCTGCAGTCGTCGCGGCAATGCGGTCAGGTCGCGAAATGTCAGTCTCAGGCATGTCTCGCCGTGGAACGGTCACATCCTATTCCTACTCTCTTTCCGGTGTAACAGCTTCTTTAAAAGAGATAGCAAGCTGCAAATAGTTGCTTCGGCATAAGCGAAATTAAGCAAATTCTAAGGTATTTCGGCGAGTATTCCGAACGGAATAATGTTCGGAGTATCCTATGGTCGACTACGTCGATACCTCAGACGTGAGATCTGGGGCACTACAAAAAACAGCACCCCTTCTCGTATTTGCATTCACCACTTCAATGTTGATCTCAGCATTGTTGCTGTTTTTCGTTCAGCCCATGTTTGCCAAAATGGTGCTGCCGATGCTTGGCGGCTCGCCCGGTGTTTGGAACACGGCTATGGTTTTCTTCCAGGCCGTATTGCTAGGCGGATATCTCTATGCGCATATTCTGACAAAGCTGTTCAACTTCCGCACCCAGATCATAATCCACGGTCTGGTTATGACTGCGAGCCTGATCTTTCTGCCCATCGCAATTCCGGCCGGATGGGAAGTGCCCGTAGATGGAACACCGGTATTCTGGTTGATTGCCTTGTTTGCAGCTGCGCTCGGACTACCGTTTTTCGCCTTGTCTGCTAACGCACCATTGATGCAGAAATGGTTTTCCTACACGGATCATAAAAAGGCATCAGACCCCTATTTCCTGTATGCGGCCAGTAATGTTGGTAGTTTATTCTCGCTACTGAGTTATCCGGTTCTGGTTGAACCTTTCCTGTCCGCCACTAACCAATCCAGTGCCTGGGCAGTTGGCTTCATTGTTCTGATGGTGTGTCTGTTGAGTTCAGCCGTTTTCGCCTATTGCTGCAGAAATCCCGAAGCACCTGAAGAGAACATTGAAACTGTTTCTGAACTGAAAACCGTACTGACAGTCAAG
>CAWUJF010000193.1:0-6194 GCA_963922405.1 uncultured Hyphomicrobiales bacterium
TTCGCAAACGACAGGACTATCTCTTTTTCCAACGTACCTTTCCGACCAACTGCACCACTGTCTATGCCACCATGTCCGGGATCAAGAACAATCAAGAACCGGTTTGGATTCTTGACGGCCGGAGTAAGTTTCCGTTCTTTAATCCCGGGCTGAACCGTATCCCCGATTGTTTGCCTTTGCTGCTCAAGCAGTTTTGCGTAGGTTTGCTCGTCTGTTGAATCAATATCCAGCAAGAAACGGTAGGTCTCTTCGTCAAGACGCTGCTGCATCGATGCTTTTATAATCTCGGATGGCGCAGCGAGTGTCAGAACAACTCGTGAATGCCCCTCTGAGATACGCCCAAACTGTATTGCAGTTATAAGACCGCGTGGTTTCGGACGACTATCATCACCAAAATTGAAACTGGCTTCATCAAAATCAATGATGATGCGATTTGGATGGTCCATATAAAAGGTTTTTACGGATACTGATTTGTCAAAATCCATAAAAAACCGAGTGCTTGCGGTATCACCAGCAATTTGACCTGAAAACGCAACTGCCACATCCGTGCTGGCCGTGGATTGAGCAGGCGTGACAAGCAACACGGATACGAAAATTAGGAAAATGGAAGAAAAACAGTAATTTCGCAAAAAGTCGGTGATTCTCATTGGACCAATCTAGCAAAAAATGTGGCTTTTCCATATTCAATATGATGCGATTTGGGAGATAATCGTCATATAGAAATTTCGAGATTAACAGTAAAACCATATACTGGAAGAATTTTCTTGTAGAACAGCGCAGATTTGCTTATCAAGGAGTAGTTGGTTAGTTCAGATTCCATCTCGAAACAACGGTTTGATATTGTGCCAAAAGGCCATATTCCGGAAACCAACACAAAAGATTTGCGTAGCTTTGACTTGAGCCGTTATCCAAGTGGAACCGCCCCGTCACACTACTGTAATACAGCGTTTTGAGCTCATCCCAAGTTAGCCGAGACGCTTCGCCGATCGGAAAACCGATCACAACGATTAGATGCGGAAGAATACGTGACAAACATAGTCCGGCAAATACAATCCCAAGTCAGCAAAGGTTTGACAGCCAAGCGGCAACGGAATTATTTGCGCCGGCCTTTCTTGGATTTGCACCGGTTCTTCCCTCGATACATACCAGGTCACAGATGGATTTCTAACCAGTTGGCGAACATCGCCCGGACAATGCGCTCTTTGCTGAGCAGTTGTCGCGATTTGCCTCTGTTTTATGTCTCTCGACGGCCTGCGGAGATAAGAATTAATGTCAAACAAGATGCTAATAGACGCATCCCACCCGGAAGAAACCCGGGTAGCGGTGGTGCGTGGTAACCGAATTGAAGAATTCGATTTTGAATCACAGGAGAAAAGGCAACTAAGAGGAAACATATATCTGGCAAAGGTGACAAGGGTAGAACCATCCCTTCAAGCCGCTTTTGTCGACTATGGTGGCAACCGCCACGGGTTCCTGGCCTTTTCTGAAATTCATCCCGATTATTACCAAATTCCAATGGCTGATCGTCAGGCTTTGCTTGAAGCAGAAGCTGAAGATGCCCGTGCGTCTCGAGAAGAAGAAGAAAGAGAAGACGAAGAAAGTCTTTCTTCTGCGGAAAACGATGACAAGCCAAAGCGGTCTCGCAGAAGACGTTCACGCCGCGGTCGTAACAAGGACACTGACGAAGCGAACACTGAAGAGACAGTAGAGACAGAGGCATCAGCTGAAAATGCTGAGCCGACTGAAACGACTTCCGAAACCGTAGAAGCTGCTCCTGAAGAAGAAGCGCCAAAGCCAAAACGTAAATATACGAGACGAAAAAAGGCTGCTGAAACAGAAGAGACGGCGGCTACGGAAGACTCTGAAACAGAAGCTGCCAAATCCGATACTCCAGCGGACGAAAAGGCAGATGAAGCGGAAAAACCAAAACGCAGGACTACTAGAAGAACTAAGAGTGCGGCGGCCAAGCAGGAAGACGCACCTGTAGAAGCACCAGCCGCAGAAACTGATGCTGAGACAGGAGAACAAGCCGCAGAATCTGAACCAAAGCCGAAACGCAGAACCACCCGAAGAAAATCGGCCAAGGCGGATACCGAAGAGAATTCTGAAAACACGGACAATTCTGACGATGACGGCGGTCAAACAATGGCAGCAGTTGTTGAAATTGATTCAATTTCAGAACCCCTCCCGGAAATTGGTGATGGTGACGAAGAGGCTGATTCCGAAGCTGAGACAGAAAGCTCAGATGCTGAAGCTTCTGACGAACCTGCAGCCGAAGCAAAACCGAAGCGTAGAACAACCCGCCGCACTTCCAGAAAGAAGAAAGTAGAGGAAGCTGAGGAAGCGGCAGAAGACACAACTGAAAACGAAGAACAAGTCCTGAAATCTGAAGATGAACCTCAAAACGAGGCAGCGGAGGTAACCGCGGAGGAAGAAACTTCGGAAGAAAAACCAAAAAAGCGCCCTGCTCGCAAACGGACCACACGAAAGAAAAAAGCTGAGGTGGAAGCCTCTGATGCTGATGCGGAAGAAACTCCGGTTGAAGCAGAAGCAAAAGAAGAGGCAGAAGAACAATCTGCTGAAGAAGATATCGAGTCCGTGGGACAGGAAGATGCGCTTGAAGAAGTGGAAACTCCACGACGCATGCGTCGATACTACAAGATTCAGGAAGTTATCAAACGCCGTCAGATTTTGTTGGTGCAGGTAGTAAAAGAAGAACGCGGCAACAAAGGCGCGGCCCTTACCACCTATCTGTCATTGGCTGGTCGGTATTCCGTATTGATGCCAAATACAGCGCGCGGTGGTGGCATTTCGAGAAAAATTACCAATGCATCTGACCGCAAGAGATTGAAATCCATCGCCAATGAGCTCGATGTACCTCAGGGAATGGGTGTGATCCTTAGAACAGCAGGTGCTGCCCGCACGAAAGACGAGATTACCCGAGATTTCGAATATCTGATGCGTCTTTGGGAACAGGTTCGTAGCCTTACGCTTTCATCATCTGCACCATGTCTGGTTTATGAAGAGGGAAGCCTGATCAAACGTTCAATCCGTGACCTTTATAACAAAGACACGGGAGAAGTATTGGTTTCCGGTGAGGATGGCTTCAAGGAAGCCAAGGATTTCATGACCATGCTCATGCCAAGTCATGCAAAGAAGGTGAAGCAATACCGTGAAAGCCAATCCATCTTCTCACGTTACAGTGTTGAAACTCAGCTGGATAAGTTGGTTACTCCTCAGGTTACGCTGAAGTCCGGTGGCTATCTGATCATTAACCAGACAGAAGCACTTGTTGCGGTCGATGTGAACTCTGGACGTTCTACCCGTGAGCACTCGATTGAAGACACCGCCTTGCAAACTAACCTGGAAGCTGCCGAGGAAGTGGCGCGACAACTCAGGTTGCGCGACCTGGCTGGACTTATCGTAATCGATTTCATCGATATGGAAGAGAAACGAAACAACCGCGCGGTTGAAAAGAAACTGCAGGAATGTCTGAAAAATGATCGCGCAAGAATACAAGTCGGTCGCATTTCCCATTTTGGCTTGATGGAGATGTCACGTCAGCGCATGCGGGCGAGTGTTCTGGAAAGCACGATGGATGTCTGCCCTCACTGTGCCGGCACCGGTTATGTTCGTTCAGACTCTGCAATCGCGCTGCATGTTTTTCGAGCTATCGAAGAACATGTTGGTCGCCACAACAAGTACAACGCAGTTGTTAAGACGACACCATCAATCGCTATGTTCATGCTTAATCACAAAAGAGCTGCGTTGTTGGATTTGGAAAGTCGGCATGGTTTAAAAGTGCTGGTCGAATCAGATCATATGGTACAGGGCCAGGATTTCGCAATTAGTAAGGGTGATCTTGCAACGGGAGAGCCTGAGATGTTGGCGGTTGGCCTCCAGAACGATGGATCCTTTGATGGTGCTGATGCAGGTGACGAAGGCGACAACTAAAGGAGAAATCGCAAGCGTAACCGAAACCGGAACGAAGAAGCTGAAGCGGAAGAAGTAAACGATGCAGTCGCCACTTCATCCGAAAACGGCGACTCAGAGGATGACGATCGTCCACGCAAGAAGAGACGCCGCGGCAAAAGAGGTGGCAGAAAGCGTAATTCTAATTCCGAAGACGCTACTCAACTGGATGGTGCAGAAGCTTCTGTAGAAAGCCAGGATGATCAGGAAATCGACACTCCACCGGAAATCGAGGCCGGCAATGAGGAGGTTGAAGCTGAAAAACCAAAACGCCGTAGCACTCGCCGCAAGAAAGCTCCAGTTACTGAGGAAGCCTTAGAAAACACCGACGAGGCAAGCGCCTCTGACGCGACAATCGAAGAGGCTCAGCCGGAAGCTGGTGAAGAAGAAGCCGCTCCGAAAAAGCGGAATACACGTCGCAAGAAGGCTCCGGTTAAGGAGGATGTGGAAGTCGCAGCTGAGGAAGTAGTTGCCGATAAGATATCTGAAACACCAGATGCCATTGCGGAGGAAACTCCAAAACGCGCACGAAGGACCACAAGAAGAGTTTCGAAGAAAACCGCGACTTCCGATGACGAAAGCACTTCTGCAAAAGCGGAAAGCGACACAGGTGATGTTTCTGAATCAGATGGATCAGAAAAACCAAAGAAAACATCTTGGTGGAACCGTGGCGGCGGTTTCTTCTGATATCCCTGCAGTTTGATCAATGAAGTTTTCACCACCTCTATTAGAGACCCGGCTTGTGAAGCGTTACAAACGCTTCCTTGCCGATGTGGAACTGCCTGACGGTGAGATAATAACCGTCCATTGTGCAAATTCAGGTTCAATGCTTGGTTTAACGGAACCTGGCAACCGGGCCTGGATATCAGATAGCGAAAATCCGAAAAGGAAGCTTCGTTATTCTCTGGAAATGTTGGAGGTGGATGGTGTTATGGTCGGCATAAACACCAATCATCCCAACAAATTGGCTCGCGAAGCTATTGAAGCAGGTAAAATCCCCGCCCTTGCGGAGTTCGATAATCTGAAAACAGAAGTTAAGTATGGAAAGAATTCGAGGATAGATATTTTGCTCGAGGTGGATAAAGGGCCAAACATTTTTGTGGAAGTAAAAAATGTCCACTATATGCGAAGCAAAGGAATTCACGAGTTTCCGGATAGCGTTACAAGCCGCGGAGCAAAACATCTCTTTGAATTAGCAAATGAAGTGAAAACTGGTAATCGCGCTGCCATGCTCTATATTATACAACGGAATGATGGAGATACATTCCGTCTTGCCAAAGACTTGGATCCACAATACGCGGACGCATTCGACAAAGCGCTTCAAGCTGGGGTTGAAACCTATGCTTTACGGTGTGATGTGAGCTCAGACGGAATTGAAGCTATGGACTTGATTACAGTAGAAAAATGACATGACTGCCTATATCGAAGCTACTGAAGCACCGATGAAAAATACAGGTGCTATCAAATTATACAATGCCAGCGATTTTGATGGCATGAGACGCGCCTCTCAAATCACGGCTACCTGTCTTGATAAACTTTCAGAGTTGATCATACCAGGTGTCACAACACAGGAAATCGATGATTTTGTCGTTGCATTCGGCAAAGCAAACAATGCTATCCCAGCCACTCTGAACTATCGAGGCTTCACCAAGTCATGTTGTACATCCATTAATCACGTCGTTTGCCATGGAATTCCGAACGACAAACCATTGCGTGAAGGTGATATTGTAAATGTGGATGTTACCTATGTAGTTGACGGCTGGCATGGAGATTCAAGTCGCATGTATGCCGTAGGCGAGATCAAGCGAGCTGCAGAAAGACTGATAGAAGTGACCTACAATTCCCTAATGCTGGGAATTGATGCTGCAAAACCAGGCAACACAACGGGGCATATTGGCGAAGCGATTCAGATTTATGCCGAAGCGCAAAGGTGCTCAGTAGTAAGAGAGTTTTGTGGGCATGGCGTTGGTAAACTGTTCCACGATGCACCCAACGTATTGCATTACGGGCGTGCAGGCGAAGGTATCGAACTACGTCCTGGAATGATTTTCACCATCGAACCAATGATAAATCTGGGGCGCCCCAGTGTTAAAGTTCTCGGTGATGGTTGGACAGCTGTCACACGGGACAGATCACTCACAGCACAATTTGAACATAGCATCGGTATCACAGAAACTGGATGCGAGATATTTACGCAATCACCCGCAGGATATACACTACCT
>CAWUJF010000194.1:0-6162 GCA_963922405.1 uncultured Hyphomicrobiales bacterium
GGCAGATGCTGGAAGCCGGTAATCCGCGCCTTGCCTATAAACTTGTGTCGGAACACTCTGCCCAGTCTGCGAGCAAAATCATTGATGCTGAGTTTCATGCAGGCTGGTATGCGCTGCGTTTCCTAAATGACAGGAAGACGGCACAGAGGCATTTCACCCGGATTTTACGGCATGCCACCAGGCCTATCAGCATTGCGCGGGGTCACTACTGGCTAGGGCGGTCTCTTGCGGGCGGCAAAGCGCAGCAGCATTTTCAGTTGGCAGCAAAACATGCGGGCACTTATTACGGTCAACTCGCGGCGGCGAAGCTTGGGCAAAGATCGATTGTTATCAGGCCAGCGAGCCCGACACCCGCTGATCGCAGACGGTACAAGACCCGTGAACTGGTACGGGCAATCCAGCGGCTGGAAGCAGTTGGTTTCGGTGGGCGTGCCAGCATCCTTTATCAGCATCTGGCGAGAACAATGGATAGTCCTGGAGAAATTGCCATTCTTGCCGCTGCTGCAGAACGCAAAGGGGATTATTCGCTCTCCCTGCAAGTGGGTAAGCTTGCCCATGCCCGGGGCCTGGCTGTCGATAATCTAGCCTGGCCAATTGGTGCCATTCCAGGTTCGGCTAAAATCGGCAATTCCGGACGTGCCCTCGCCTATGCGATAGCCCGACAGGAAAGTGCTTTTAACAAGCGGGCAATTTCACCGGCAAATGCCCGTGGATTACTACAATTATTGCCCGGTACTGCAAAAGCGGTTGCCAAGAAAAAGCGTCTTAAATATTCACACGGACGCCTCACTTCTGATGCCGGATACAATGCCACGCTCGGCGCTGCCTATCTGGACGAACAGCTCGATAACTTCAGCAATTCCTATATTCTCACCTTCGCCGGTTACAATGCCGGCCCAAGCCGGGTGCGGGTATGGTTAGAGCGTTTTGGAGACCCACGCGGCAAGTCACTCGACCACGTTATTGACTGGGTGGAACGCATTCCGTTTACCGAAACAAGAAGTTATGTGCAGCGGGTTATGGAAAATTATCAGGTTTACAAGAAGCGCTTGAACGGCAATCAACTCGCAATTGTGACTGATCTTAGGAAAGGCAGGCGTTGATTTTTCCTCGTACTGGTAATATACCACGCACTCGCCCCAGTACCCTATTAACGCCCCAACAATCACATGAATTCCGAGTACGAACCGTTTTATTGTAGCGCCAATGATGGGCTACGACTTTTTGCCCGCAAGTATGGCTGGCAAAACGATGATCCCAATCCTGTGGTATGTCTTGCAGGCATAACACGCAACTCTGCCGATTATCATGAACTAGCCATGTTCCTCGCTTCTGAATCGGGAGGAAACCGGCGGGTCTTTGCCATCGACTACCGCGGACGTGGTCAAAGCGACTATGACAAGAACGGCGACAACTACAACATCGCCACCGAAGCTGAAGATGTGATCGCAATGGTGACGGCTGCAGGCATTGGTCACTTGAACATCATTGGAACATCAAGAGGTGGTCTGATTGCCATGATCATGGCGACCACCCGGCCAGGAATAATCAAATCAGTTGTTCTGAATGATATCGGGCCTGTTGTGGATGCGCGAGGGATCATCCGAGTTGCAAAATCGCTTGAGAATTTCAGGCGTGTTTCCAGTTGGCAGCAAGCTGAAGACAATTTTTATCTCTATGGGAAAACGCATTACCCGGATTTGAGTGAAGAAGAATGGCGGAAGGAAGCGCATTGGGTATACAGGCAAGATAAGAAAAAGATTGTACCGCAATATGATCCGAAGATCCTGAAAGCTCTACAGTCTATCAATCTTAACCAGCGCATACCTGATATGTGGCAGGAATTTGCTGCTCTTTCCAAGTTTCCCATGATGGTGATCAGAGGCAGTTTGAGCGACATGCTCAGCGAGGAGACGCTCGAACAGATGCAAGCGTTTAATGAAGACCTCAACGTGGTAATTGCAGAAAACCAGGGCCATGCGCCCCGCCTGGCAACACCTGCAATCGCCTCACAAATTGCGAAATTCATCAAATAATACAGATGGATAATCGATCTAAAATCAGACTACACCTTTTAGCTCGTTTATCTGATTAGTCTGCTTTTTTTGTCTGCCTGGGCTTGCGAGGCCGTTTAGCCTTTGGCTTTTTCGTATCCAAGCCTGACAGCTTCTTGGCCTGATCCACCCACTTTTCTCTTTGGACGCGACCGGGGAAGCCAAGTTCCTTACCGATCCAGGTCTGGTTAGTCTGGCTCCAACCCGCAATCTGCCTGATTTTATAAATCCCCACATCAATAAGCTTCTGCTCAAGCGCGTTGCCGATGCCGTTGATCTGGGTAAGCTTGTCTTTCCCGCTTGCAGGCTCCTTGCGATATATTCTGGGTTTTCCCGTATTCTTGACCTGCTTTGGTTTTGGTTTTCCAGCGGCTGCTTTTTTACGGTCCAGTTGTTTGGAGTATTCTGTCTCCCTGCCATCAGCCAGGACACGAGCCTGCGGCACCCAATTGTCCCGTTCTATACGGCCTTTGAAAGAGAGTTTTTCACTGAATGCATCACGGTCGAGCTTTCTCCATGAGGCGATCTGGGAATAGCTGTCGACGCCGATAGCGTTGAGCTTCCGCTCAATAACCGGGCCAATACCCTTAATCCGTGTCAGATCATCCTTGGTTTTGCGTTTTGAAGACTTTTTGTCTTCTGAAGCTTTACTATCTTGCTTTTCTTCAGCTTCGGCTTCCTGCTCCTCGCCTGTTTCTTCAGCCTCTGCCTCTTCTTTTGCTGGGACTTCTTTTTCGGTTTCTTCTTCGCCGGTTTCTTCTTCAGCTTCAGCCGGAGTTTCCAGTTCCTCTTGCGGTTCTTCAGAAGCTTCCGGCTCTTCAGAAACAAGTGCAACCGGTTCTGCTTCCGGTTCTTTGCTTGTGACCAGGGCTTTTTCAGTAACATTCGATGCTTCCCGCAGGGCGGGCTTGGCAGCCTCCGAATTTGCAGCACCCGCCACGGCCATTTGTTCCTGCTCGCTGGAACCGAAGATTTTCTTCAGGAAACTGCCCACGATGCAACCGGCAAGGTAAGCCAGCGCTACGAGTATCAGCGATTGGATAATCAACATATTCATTGCGTTTTATATCCCTGGTTCAATGTGAGCCTCGCGATGTTGAGGACGTTCTCCAGCCCACGACCAGACCCACTGCAAACGCAATCAACAAAAACCAGATCAGATTTTCAGCCAAATATATCATGTCAGCTTCCTCACTTGATCGTATTAAACTCAATGCGCCGGTTCAAAGTCCGGTTTTGAGCGGTGTCGTTGGACGCAACAGGACTGGTTTCACCATATCCTTTTGCTTCCAACCTTGAGCCTTCAACACCATTGTTTGCCAAATATTCCAGAACAGCATCTGCCCTTGCTTCACTGAGTTCCAGATTGAATTCATCACGCCCGCGGTCATCTGTGTGTCCGCCAATTTCTATGCGCACATCCGGACATTCCTGCACTGCCTTGATGATGTCATCCAGTATGCTCTGCGAATTGGGCTGTATGATAGCACGATTGGTCTCGAACAATATTTTGCGCCCGGCTATCGCTTCCACAATCAGACGCTGGCAGGTTTCCTCATCCACCCGCGGCTTGAACTCAATATCTGTTCCCTTGATGACCGTTGTCTCAGGCGCGGTTATGTTTAGTCTGACGTTATAGCCCTCTGGCATTTTATTAGCCAATGCCCTCTCCACCAACGACAACAGATTGTTGTTCCTGATTGAGCCTTCCATGTTCACTTCATTACCGGAAATAACTGCTTCACCGCTTTTGAGAAGCTTTAACTGCTTGATCAAAAGAGTGCGAACGCTGTCAATGTTTTCCGGTTTGCCACCGGCGATTGTCTGGATGTGTTCATCTTCGGAAAGGTTGAACGACTTTTTAAGATCTTCTATCAGCGTCTGGCGCTCTTCTTCACTCACCGCATTGCCGGAAGCGGTGATGCCTTCATCAGTTTTGCGGACACTCCATATGAACGGATCGGCTATCGGGATTTCCGGTTCTGGCTCAGGGAAAACGATGTTTGTTTGGCCAGTGAAGTCTTCAGGCAGCCCGTCCAGAAACGCCTTTTCAATTTCTTCAGAAATGGTTTTGGAAGCGGCTTTACCACTTATGGAAGCTACGTTGCCGATGATGTTACCCTGACCTGCTTCCAGCTTTCTCACCTGATTGAAGAGATTACGTCTTACCTGATCAAAGTTCTCTGGCTTTCCGGTCGCAATGGTTTGTTTGTCGGTGATTTCCCGTATACCGAATACGGATTGGGCAATTGAAAGCAAGGCACCGGCATCGTTTTCATCCGCCACATTACCACGCAAGGTAATCCCGCGAGCGGTCTTGCTTACACTCCAGCGATACGGATCTGCAAGCGGTGGTACTGGCTCCGGCTTCGGGAACAGTATGTTCGTTGAAGATATGAAACCTTCGGGCAGCCTGGTTACCAGTGCGGCCTCGATATCCTTTGCCACCAATTCCGATTCAGCCTTTCCGGTGACGAAAACTCTATCTCCCCGGATGTTACCCTCACCGGCCTCTAATCTGGCCACTTGCTGAAGCACAAGTGTTCGGGCCGCATCATGGTTTTCAGGTTTGCCTGATGCCAAATCCAGCGAGATCACCAAATCAGAACTGTTAAAGACTGACCTCACTTCTTCGGCAATCGCTTCCAGCTCCGCTTCTTCTGAAATATTGCCGGAAAGCCTCAACCCATCAGGTCTCTTGCCGATCCTGAAAGTATAAGGATCCGCAACCGGTGGCGGTGGAACGAACTCCGGTGCCGGTTCTGGTACTGGTACATTTGACGGGGCAGGCTCCGGGATAATGATGTTTGTAGAACTCACATAGGCACCGCCAAGGCGATCCTTGAGTTCAGCTTCGACCGCGTTTGCTATTTCTTCTGTTTCCGCCCGACCGGTTATATAAACCTGCGTTGCAACGATGTTAGCCTGACCAGCCTCAAGTTTTGCCAGTTGCTCTATGAGGAACCTTGCCGTTCCCACAAAATCGGCAGGCTCACCCCGCGCAAAACTCTGCTGATCATTCAGTTCAGAAACCTGAAGTTGCGCTTTTGCAAAGGCGGACAATTGCTCGCCTGTTGCAACGTCAGGTACATTCCCGCTCAATTTGACCCCGTTGCCCGTTTTGGAAACACCCCATCTATAAGTGCTGATTTCCGGCGCATTGACCTGCGCTGTGCCTGCGACCAGCCCACCTGGCAGGGATCCGCCCAGCAATCTGCTAAGTGACTGAAATGCATCAGAAGATGACGCATCTCCATCAAGCGACAGGGCTTTATCGACAATCTCAACTGTGCCCTGAGACATGTTTGCAAGGATTTCCAGAGAAGATTGAACGGCAGCTTTGATGTCGAGCCCTTCCGGCACACCACCAGCGATCAATAGGTCATTTTGTACCTCAGTGTCTGGAGCGGCCTGTTTAGCCAGATTTTCGATCTCTTCTCTGACCGCGATGTCTGGAGCAAAGCCCGAGATTGTGACCGCCTCGGCATTCTTTTGCAATTTCACCCGATAAGGTGAAACTACTGATGGTGCCAGGCGATCAGTCAGTTTGATGCCTTGGGGAGGATTTGAAATTGCATCGAGGTGCTGTTCATAGGCTTCCGGCGAAGTGGCCGTTCCGTCGAAAGTCAGTGTGTCACCGTTAAGGTTCACTTCCCCCTCTTCGGTTGCAGAGAGCAGGTTCAGGGCAAATCCAACAATTGAAGGATATTCAGATGGTGCGCCGCCTGCGATCTTCATCTCGCTTTCAATCTCAGTGCCTGGAGAGAGCCTCTTGGCGAGATCCAAAACGCCCTGCCGGACTTCCAACCCAGGCGCGAAGCCTGAAAGCTTGATGGTTCCATCAGCTTTTACGGCATTCCAGTTGTAGTTGGTGGCAACCGGTGAATTGATGGAGTTTCCAGCCAGATCATAGCCTGAGGGAAGAGCCTGGATCTTGGCAACTGCGCGCTCAAAATCTTCCGGCGAACCTGCCTGCCCGCTCACGCTCATGGTCTGGTCAGAAACGGTAATTTCACCGGACGAAAGCATTTGCATCAGGTCGATTGCGAACTGTGTGATGCCTTTGAAATTTTCGTACTACATAGTTACTAATTGGCTTTAATGTGTA
>CAWUJF010000195.1:0-6151 GCA_963922405.1 uncultured Hyphomicrobiales bacterium
AATATCTGATTTCCTACATATTCTTCATTGCGATCAGCAGATTGTTGCTGTCGCTCATCCTTTGCACCTATTCCCGCAGAGTTGAGCTTTCATACTCCTGGATATTGTATCTCAATCAGATCATTAACGCATCGGTGAAGGTCTATTGTATTTTCAGACTGTCAAAACAGCGCTGGTCAAACCGCGGCAATCAGTCTGCCGGCATGAACGGAGAGAGCCTGGTCGAAACCGCAAGAAACTGGATGGCCAACCTGTGTACCGGTGTTGCGGTTTCGCTCCTTTTCCTGGGCACTGTGCACTATGCAAAACTGCTGGAAATTCCAAGTTTTACAGCGGTTAGAGACGTTTTCGGTAACCTGTTCTAATCATTTCGCAATCTGCAAACAAAGCCGTTGCAAATTGCAAAGAAATACTCCGAAAAATATCATAAACCATTGAAAATAAACAATAAATAATCTGGCATCTACCTTGCAATGTTTTCTCTAAAAAGGATCAAGGTAATGTTGAAACGTAAAACAGATCAAAAAGCACCACGGCTATTGCCTGTCGCATTTATCACCATATTGGTATTCATCATTGGTGCATTGCCAGCAATGATGAACCTTCTGGTTGATCCATATCAGGTCTTCACCAAGCATATGCGTTCAACACGATTAAACGACATTGCGGAAAAGAAACATTACCCCCTCTGGAAACTGGCGAAATATCGTCGTGACACCCATGATACGATTGTATTGGGTGATAGCCGTGCCCGCTCATTACGTGACAAATACTGGCACGAGCTTGGGTTGAATAATGCGCTCAACCTTGCTTATGGCGGTGGTACAATTCCTGAAATCTACTCAACCTTTGAAATAATCAAGGGTGACAGATCCATTCGTAACCTTGTGATCGGGATTCAGCTCAGAAGTTTTGATGAAGACCACAAGCAGGGAATGAATCGAGTACCTGAGGCGGCTCATCTCATTCGCAATCGTATCGAGTATCTGAAAAACTGGAGCGTATTCAACACATCTGTTGAGCTCTGGCAGGCTGAAAACGAAGCTGAATTAGAGCGACTCAGCAATGCCATTCCTTCAATTGCCACAAACGCTTATGCAGCAGATCTGGGCGAAGAGGGTAAAGTCCCGCTGGATCGTCTGTTGGAGCCGGAAGTATGTTTCGGATGCGATCTACCGGAAAATCTGGTTTCACTAAGCAGACGGGGTTCCTTCGGCAGATATCGTGGCCTGGAAGGTTACGGACATGGCTACTCAGCATGGACAAACGCAATTGAAGAGATCGATTGGGATCATCTGGCTGCTCTTTATGCCACAGACCCGGTTGTTCAGCCTTTGCCGGAAAAACATCTTCGTCAGGTCACCAAAAACGGTAAAGCGGATTGGCGCGGATTTCAGTTCAGTGAGACATACTGGGCTTACATCCAAGAGATCGGAACCTGGGCAAAGGATAATGACGTTAAACTGATTTTCGTCATTCCCCCGACCGTTTCCCAAATGCAGGAAACAATCACCAAAAACGGCCTTGGCAAACTGAACCACATGTTCCGACTTAAGCTCGCCAGGCTGGGCACAGTTGTTGATTTCGACTTCGACAGTGAACTGACCCAGAACCCTGGCTATTTCAATGATGCTTATCACTTCAACGCAAAGATCGCCCGCAGTCTGGTGACAGAAATTGCAGCACTTCTCGAAGGGCATGGTGACTTCAAATCCAAGAACCGGAAACCGGGCAGGTTTATCGAGTGCGCAGGAACTTCTGAACCAGGCAAATCCATAAAGGAAATCACATCAGATGTGGTTCTGGTCGAAGCGCGTAACTGCAGAGTTTGGAAGGAAATACAATGAGTAATCAAGGTATTGGAAGTAGCAAATTCTGGTTGATACCGGGCTCAGCCGTTCTTGCAATCGTGGGAATAGCGACCGTTGGTCTGCTTGATGACAGCCGCGGAAAGAGTTTTACACCCGATCCAACCATTCAGCGGGAAATCAGCCTTGCCAAAAAGACCGGCAAACAAGGTAACTGGCGCGAAGCTGCCCTGAAGTTTGAACAATATGCGGCAACATCAAATCCGGTAGCCAAATATGAACTGGGTCTGCTCTACAGTCGCGGTTGGGGCGTTAAGCGGGATCTGGAAAAAGCAAGAATTCTACTGCTCCAGGCTGTGCAATATGATTTTCCGGCCCGTGCCCGTGCCGCATTTGAGCTTGGCAGATTATTTCGTAAATCAAGGGGTGAAGACTGTCCGAGAATTGCTTTTGAATGGTTCTCCAAGGCACTCGACTGGGGCTATGTGAAAGCGCACAGCGAACTTGGTAAGTCACATGCCCGAGGACTTGGCGTGGATGTGGACGTGGATAAAGCGCTCTTTCACTATAGAGCGGCAGTTCAGCATGGTTCACCCTCAGCGGTGGTGCCGCTTATCAATCTGATCGCACTGGGTGGCAAACACCTGACCGCCGACCCGGACAAAGCACTTGAACTGCTCGGCGAATTTATGCCGCTCCTGGAAACAAGTGCAAAAAAGGGTGATGCTTTGGCGGCCAGAGCCCTTGGCCGGATATACAAGAAAAACAGCCTGATCGAGAGCGATCCGGCAAAGGCCATGTATTGGTTATCTGCTGCAGCCACTCTGGGTGATGCTGCTGCCATGCATGATCTGGCAAAGCTGATGATGCTCCAGACAGACAAAGACGAAAAGAAAAACATAATCGTGGATCTCCTCCATGAAAGTTCAAAGCGCGGGTATTCTGGGGCTTTTACCGCGCTCGGACGGCTTCATTTGACGGGCGAGTTTGGCCTCCCGAAGGATGAAGCCGTCTATTGGTTCAGAAAAGGTGTGAAAGCGGGCCATCCGGGCTCAATGGAAGAGCTCGGCACGCTGCTCCTTAACGGGCGTTACGTTGAAAAGGATCTGAAAGAGGCAAGAAGCCTCGCAAAGCTTGGGAGCCGCTTGAAACACACTGGTTCAATTGAATTGTTGAAGAAAATCGACGGTTTGAGCGATCAGACCAAAGCAACTCCCAAAAAACAAAAGCCGACACAGAGAGGGTAATAAAATGGTTTTCAGTTCATTAGAGTTTATCTACCTGTTTATGCCCCCCGTATTGTTGGGCTTTCTGGTTCTGCGAGCATTTAAACTTGAAAGCGCGATTATCTGGTGGCTCATTGCCGCTTCACTTGCGTTCTATATGTGGTGGAGCCCGCCTCATCTGTTGCTGTTGTTGGCATCAGTCATGTTCAATTATGGCCTCCATTTCCTGATCAAACAGCGCAAATCAATTGCATTACTGTCATTCGGGATTATCTCAAATCTGGCTGTTTTGGGCCTGTTCAAATATGCAGACTTCATGATCGGAAATTTCCGGTTTGTAACCGGATATGATGCAGCTGAACTGGGTCTGATATTGCCATTGGCGATCTCGTTCTACACATTTCAGCAGATCTCTTTCCTGCGTGATGCCTATCGCGGGGAATTGGTGAACTTCGACTTCAAGCGATATCTTCTGTTCGTCACGTTCTTCCCCCAATTGATTGCCGGGCCGATCGTGATGCAGCGCGATACTATTCCACAATTCAGGCTCTCAGTATTCCAAAACCGGGCCATGTTGAATTTCGTATGCGGCGCAAGCCTGTTCTTGATCGGTCTGTTCAAGAAGATTGTGCTCGCTGATGGGATTGCACCTGTGGCAAATGCTGTTTTCACCCTGGCAGATCAGGGGCAGGCAGTTCCCATGGAAGCTGCCTGGATGGGTGCGCTGGCCTACACATTCCAGATCTATTTCGACTTCTCCGGTTATTGCGACATGGCGCTGGGTCTGGCGTTGATATTCGGTATTCGTCTGCCAATCAACTTCAACTCCCCATACCGTGCTCTCAGCATTGTTGAGTTCTGGCGCCGTTGGCACATCACGCTATCGCGTTTCTTGAGGGACTATCTTTATATCCCGCTGGGTGGCAACCGTTCCGGTTTGATGGGTGCCAAGGGCAACCTTATGTTCACAATGCTGCTGGGTGGATTGTGGCACGGTGCCGGATGGAACTTTGTGATTTGGGGTGGATTGCACGGAGCTTATCTCATAGCAAACCACACCTGGGTTTCTGCAGGTTGCAGCACCTACTTCAAATCGAAACTAGGAACCATGTCCTATGGAATTCTTTCCTGGGCCATAACCATGCTGGCTGTGGTAATTGCATGGGTATTCTTCCGTGCAGAAAGTTTCTCCGGCGCAATGATCATGTTGCAATCCATGGCAGGAATGAGCGAACAATATGTGGTCAATCATTGGACAAGCATAGTGCCATTTGCCAGCTCTGTACCGATGTACCTGATCGCCATGCTGTTTATTGTAGTGGCACTGCCAAACAGCATGGAATTGATGAAGCGATACAGACCCGTATTGTCGTCAATCAAGGAGATCGGCAAGCCACTATTGCCAATGCCATTCCTGCAATGGCGTCCATCACTCAGTTGGGGACTGGCCATGTCCGTCATTGGCACGGCAGCGATCATTCAGATCTATCGTCTGAACGGGCTCACGGAGTTCATATACTTCAACTTTTAGACCCACAAAGCAGGCTTCAGAGCCTGCTTTTTTTTACCTGAATTTCAATTTCGCAATTTGCAAAATAAGTTTCTACAAATGCAAAAATTGAGTGCGGGAATAGACGCTAAAAATCATTTAAAACATTGAAAAATATAGATAAAAAGTTTTGGCATGGAACTTGAAAAGTATTGGCAAACACAATGCTACAAGAGAGGATAGTTCCATGAACGCATTAGCAAGAAAAGAAAACTTTGTTCACTCAACTCCATATGTTGCGGAGCCATCAATCAAGCCGGCCATTTCGGTCATCGGTCTTGGTTATGTGGGTGCCGTATCAATCGCGTGCCTTGCAAATCTGGGACACCGCGTTGTAGGTGTTGATGTTGATGACGAAAAGATCAATCAGGTCAAAAGCGGCATTTCCCCGATCCATGAAAAAGACCTTGGACGCCTGCTATCCGAAGGGGTTGATAATGAGCTGATCACTGCCACACCAGACTTGGTAGGTGCAGTAATCGACACAGACATTACCTTTGTTTCGGTTGGTACGCCCACAAGTGAAGATGGTGGTTGTGACTACAAATACATCATCAGCGCAGCACAAAGCATCGGTAAGGCTCTGTCACACAAGAAATCGTACCATGTGGTTGTAATGCGTTGCTCAATTCCTCCCGGAGCAACCCTACAGGTCATGGTGCCAGAGATTGAGCGCGCTTCCGGCCTTAAGATGGGCGAAGATTTCGGCGTATGTTTCAATCCTGAATTCCTGCGCGAAGGTACAGCTGTATCCGACTTCGAAAACCCACCCAAGACTGTAATCGGCGCAAATGACGAGCGTGCAGCAAACCTTGTTGCAGAAATCTACGGCGAAGTTGATGACGCGATTATCCATACATCGATCGAAGTCGCCGAAATGGTGAAATATGTCGACAACGTATGGCACGCAACCAAAGTATGTTTTGCCAACGAGGTTGGTCGGGTCTGTAAACCAATGGAGATCGACAGCCACAAGGTAATGGACATCTTCGTTCAGGATACGAAACTGAACCTTTCTCCATACTACCTGAAGCCTGGATTTGCCTACGGCGGTTCCTGCCTGCCAAAAGAGGTTCGTGCAGTTGCGCACCTGGCCAAGTCCCTGTCAGTTCGTACACCACTGATCCAGAGCCTTGCTGCAACAAACCTTCTGCAAATCCAGTCTGCCGTTGATCTCATCAAGGCACAGGGTGCACGCAGAATAGGTTTTGTTGGCCTGGCATTTAAAGCTGGCACAGATGACCTGCGCGAAAGCCCGATCCTTGAGGTGATGAACACGCTTATTCAGGAAGATTATGAAGTTCAGGCCTGGGATCCGGCGATCAAGGCGGACACAAGAATTGAGAACCAGTTTACCTATGTGGCCAATGTCTGTCCGCACCTGAAAGACACCGTCGATGCACTGCCATCAACACTGGTCGAACACGGACATGAACTCCTGGAAACTTGCGATGTGCTGGTGGTTACACAACGCACGCCTGAAATCCAGAAGTTGGTTGCGAGCGGATTTGGCCGCGTCAAAATTGTCGATCTCGGCATTCACCAAGAACGGGTTACCGATAAAGGTC
>CAWUJF010000196.1:0-6134 GCA_963922405.1 uncultured Hyphomicrobiales bacterium
AAACCGAGAGACTGGGCACAGGTCATGCGGTGCTTGCTGCGAGAAGAGTGGTGGAACAGGGGCATGATATTCTGGTCCTTTTCGGTGACACACCACTAGTTGCCTCTGAGACTCTGGATGCGATGCGTTCGGAGCTCTCCAAAGGTGCAGCCGTGGTAGTCCTGGGTTTTAGGACTGACAACCCAGACGGATATGGCAGGCTTCTTGAGGACGATGGCAAATTGCTTGCTATCCGTGAACACAAAGAGGCGAGTGATGCAGAAAAAAAGGTCAATTTCTGTAATGGTGGGATTATGGGCCTTTCCGGTGAACATGCGCTCAACCTGCTTGATGCAATTGGTAACGATAATGCAAAGGGCGAATACTACCTGACGGACGTGGTTGAAATTGCCAATGAAAAAGGGCTTCGCGTTGTGGCAATGGAAGGGTCGGAAACCGAAGTTCTGGGTGTGAATACACGCGATGGTCTTGCTCAGGTTGAAGCGCTCTGGCAGGAAAAGGCTCGACTGACACTCATGCAGTCTGGTGTTTCCATGCAGGCGCCTGAAACTGTATTCCTTAGCGCTGACACGGTTATCGATACTGATGTGATTTTGGAACCTAATATCGTTTTCGGTCCGAAAGTGGTGATCGGAAAATCTGCCCAAATTAAAGCGTTTTGTCATTTGGAAGGTGCACATGTGGGTGAGGGGGCAGTGGTGGGTCCATTTGCACGTCTGCGGCCCGGTACGCAACTTCATGATGAAACCAAAGTCGGTAATTTTGTAGAGATCAAAAATGCGGTGGTTGAGCAAGGCGCCAAAGTCAATCACCTCACTTACATTGGTGATGCGGAAATCGGCAAAGCTGCAAACATCGGTGCTGGAACCATTACATGCAATTACGATGGCATGAATAAGCATAAGACGGTTATTGGTGCTAATGCTTTCATCGGCTCGAACAGTGCCCTGGTAGCGCCTGTGACAATAGGCGATGGAGCATATGTGGCATCTGGCAGTGTAATTACTGAAGATATACCTTCACAGGCTATGGGCATTGGTCGAGGACGGCAGGCCAATAAGGAAGGGTATGGTGCCCAGATCCGGGAACGGAACGCCAAGATCAAAGCTGAGCGCAGCTCCTGATTCAGATTCCGTTAACTGTCCAAGATTGCGGCTTGGTAACCCTTTGGGGCTATAATATAGAAACAATTGGAAATTTATTTTGAGTGTATTCGGTTTGAGCTTGCTTTTATGAGTAGGGCTGCGGGTAAGGACTGATTCACAGCGTTGCTGTGACAACAAGGGAAATTGTATATGTGCGGAATAGTCGGGATTGTGGGTGTAGAGCCTGTGGCTCCACTTTTGGTTGATGCGCTCAAGCGTCTTGAGTATCGCGGATATGATTCAGCTGGTGTGGCAACGATGGAAGCTGAGGGCCTGGACCGCAGACGTGCTGAAGGCAAGCTTGTAAATCTTGCCAATCGTCTTGAAGAATCTCCGTTGAGCGGGACAACAGGCATCGGACACACGCGCTGGGCAACTCATGGTGTGCCGAACGAAACAAACGCACACCCGCATTTCTCCGAAAATGTGGCTCTTGTTCATAATGGTATTATCGAGAATTTCCGTGAGCTACGCGATGAGCTTGAAGCTTCCGGTTACACTTTTACGTCTGAAACGGATACGGAAGTCGTTGCACATCTAATAGCCCGCAATCTCAAAGAAGGCATGACTACAAGAGAGGCAGCCAGCGCCGCAATCAAACGGTTGGAAGGTGCTTTTGCACTTGCAGTCATGTTCAAGAACGAGCCAGATCTGATCGTTGGTGCGCGAAATGGCCCGCCATTGGCTGTCGGGCACGGTGAAGGCTCCATGTATATCGGTTCCGATGCAATCGCATTGGCGCCTTTTACCAACAAGGTCACTTACCTTGAGGATGGTGACTGGTGTGTGATTACGAATGATCGCCTTGAAATCTTTGATCTGGATGGCAAACCTGTTGAGCGCGTGATGCAGCTTTCTCTTGGTACCAGCCTGATGGTGGATAAGGGCAATCATCGCCATTTCATGCAGAAAGAAATATATGAGCAGCCGGAAGTCGTTTCTCACACGCTTTCTCATTATCTGGATTTCGGCAAGTGCCAGACCCGAATTCAGGAAAACATGCCGTTCGACTTCAAAAATCTGGACCGGATTGCAATTTCAGCCTGTGGAACAGCGTTTCTTGCCGGATTGATTGGTAAATACTGGTTTGAGCGTTATGCACGCTTGCCGGTCGACATCGATATTGCGTCAGAATTCCGTTATCGCGAAATGCCAATGAGTGAGAAGGGGTTGTCCCTTTTCATATCGCAGTCAGGTGAAACAGCGGATACTCTGGCTTCCCTTCGCTATTGTAAGGATCAAGGCCAACACATCGGCGCTATCGTCAATGTGCGTGAGTCAACGATTGCACGAGAATCTGATGTGGTATTTCCCACTTTGGCGGGGCCGGAAATCGGTGTTGCGTCTACAAAAGCATTTACATGTCAATTGTCTACGCTGATTTCTTTAAGTATTGCTGCAGGTAAAGCTCGCGGTGTATTGAATGCTGAAGAAGAGCAAAAACTCGTCAGGGAAGTGACTGAAGCAACTCGTTACATCAACCAGGCCCTCAAGAAAGAAGCAGAAATCGAAAAAGTGGCGCAGAATCTCCAGAAAGTGCGTCATGTGCTTTATCTGGGTCGTGACACAAGCTATCCGCTTGCGATGGAAGGTGCGCTCAAGCTCAAGGAGATTTCCTACATTCATGCTGAAGGCTATGCCGCTGGGGAGTTGAAACACGGTCCAATCGCGCTGATCGATGAAGATATGCCGGTTGTGGTGATTGCTCCGCATGACCATATTTTTGAGAAAACTGTCTCAAATATGCAGGAAGTGGCAGCCCGTGGGGGACGGATTATCCTGATTACGGATGAAAAAGGTGCAGAAGCAGCTTCAATCAAGACCGAACATACTATTGTTATGCCGGATGTACCGGATGTTCTGACGCCTTTGGTCTATGCAATTCCCATACAGATGTTGGCCTATCATACCGCTGTATTGATGGGTACGGATGTGGATCAGCCGCGCAACCTCGCCAAATCTGTGACTGTCGAATAAAACATTGCCGTAATTTAATCTCCATTTGTGCCAAATGAGAATTGAATTTTGCTTGGAATTGTCCCATATCTGAGTTCTAAACTCCGGAAACATTAATGCCAGAAGGTCCTATCCTGCCAAAGAAACGTGCTAGTAGTCTAACCCGTCTCAGAAACTACTTTTTGACGGGCTTTATCATCTGTGCCCCATTGGCCATTACAGCCTATCTAGTCTGGAGCTTTATTGGTTGGGTGGATAGCTGGGTAAAACCATACATTCCGGAAGTTTACAATCCGGACAATTACCTGCCATTCAGTGTTCCCGGCTTCGGGCTGATCGTGGCGTTCTTCATCATTACGATGGTTGGTTTCCTGACTGCGAACTTCATTGGTCGAACCATCGTTTCTTACGGTGAAAACCTGCTTAATCGCATGCCGTTTGTAAGGAACCTGTATTCGGGCTTAAAACAGATTTTTCAGACGGTTTTTGCCGATAATGACACCACATTCGAGAAGGTTGGTTTAATTGAATATCCCCGGCAAGGCCTGTATGCACTTGTATTCATCGCGACTAAAACCCGAGGTGAAGTGAACCAGCGACTGGTGAGCCAGGGTAAGCATACGGTCAGTGTTTTCCTTCCAACCACTCCAAACCCCACATCCGGTTTCCTGTTGTTCGTTCCTGAAGAGGATATTCAGATTCTTGATATGAGTGTGGAAGAAGCCGCTAAGCTTGTGATTTCAGCAGGTCTTGTTGCGCCAGAAAGCAATGGTGGCGGTGAGGGAGAGCCAGTTACAGTGTCGCTCAAGAAAGAACCTGAAGACGCCTGATAAAAGCGGATTACCCGGCTCTTAATAACTTGATCGCTTGATCCTGCCCAAACAAATACAACAAAATTCGCAACGCTTCGCCTTGTTCACCTTCAAGGTTGGGATTTGTGGCAACAATCAACCGGGCGCTGTCACGAGCCATCTGCAGGATGTCAGCGTGATATTCCATCAGTGCTAGGTTAAAGCCCGGTGTGCCCGACTGACGCGTTCCCAGAATTTCACCTTCGCCACGCAGTTTCAGATCTTCCTCCGCAATCAGGAAACCATCTTCAGTTTCCCGCATGATCTTGATGCGGGCCTGCGCTGTTTCTGAAAGCGGTGAATAGAACAGGAGCATACAGTGTGACGCTTCGGTTCCACGACCTACACGGCCTCTGAGCTGATGGAGTTGCGCTAGACCAAAACGCTCAGCGTGTTCTATCACCATGATCGTGGCATCGGGTACATCAACGCCCACTTCTATCACCGTTGTTGCCACCAAGACGCGTGTTTGCCCATCCTTGAAACTGGACATTGCCTCGTTCTTTTCTTCTACGCTCATCCGGCCATGTACAAGCCC
The DNA here is from genome assembly GCA_963922405.1 of uncultured Hyphomicrobiales bacterium. Lineage (GTDB taxonomy): Bacteria > Pseudomonadota > Alphaproteobacteria > Rhizobiales > Rhizobiaceae > JAALLB01. The sequence continues at coordinate 4,491 of CAWUJF010000196.1, forward strand.
AACCTGTCCGCTCATCCGGGATTGGAGATCTGCAAAGCGATCTTCAGCGGAAATCGCCTGTACCTCCTCGCTTTCCTCAACCAGAGGACAGATCCAGTAGACTTTCTTGCCATTCCCGACAGCATTCATGATCCGTGCGATCAATTCTTCGATGCGATCAGAGCTGATTGCGTTTGTTAGAATGGGTTGTCTGCCCGGTGGCTTTTCATCAAGGCGGGAAACATCCATATCGCCATAATTGGTCAAAACCAGAGTTCTTGGTATGGGCGTTGCCGTCATAACAAGCACATCGCTGGAGGCTCCTTTATCCCCCAGGCTCAAACGCTGATGTACCCCGAAACGGTGTTGCTCATCAATGATTGCCAGGCCCAGATTGTTGTATTCCACCTTTTCCTGGAAAACGGCATGGGTTCCGATGATCAGTTGAAGCACACCGGAACTTAACATTTCCAACGTGTCCCGGCGTTGTGGAGCACTGTCCTTTCCGGTCAACAAACGAACCGTGACACCGATTTTTTCACATAGTGGCTGGAGGCTTGCCAGATGCTGTCGCGCGAGGATTTCAGTGGGTGCCAGAATAGCAACCTGCTCACCGCATTCTATCACTGCGAGTGCTGCCATGAGTGCAACGATGGTTTTGCCTGAACCCACGTCACCTTGCAGCAATCTTAACATACGCTCGGGCTTTGCAAGGTCTTCCGCGATCTCGGATATGGAACGTTTCTGAGCTCCGGTTAAGGCGAATGGCAGATGAGGACCAAGCGCGTTTCTCAGATGACCGTCACCCAATCGCGACTTGCCGGACGCCTTTCTCATTCGCTCCCTCAAAAGCGCTAGGGCCAGTTGCCCGGCCAGAAGTTCGTCGTATGCCAAACGCCTTCGATGTGGTGCTTCCGGCATCATATCCAGACTGTCGCGTGGATTGTGTATGCGATTGACCGCATTATCGAAGGCTGGCCAATGTTCCCGATCCATCAGATTCCGGTCTGCCCATTCCGGCAATTCCGGTAGTGTGGCGACGGCGGTCCTGATTGATTTCGCCACGACCTTTGAGGAAAGGCCTGCAGTGGTTGGGTAGACCGGTTCCAGAAGCGGAAGGTCACGAAAGCCTTCCTCGCTGACCATATGGTCGGGATGGACCATGTTCAGCTTGCCATTGAACCATTCTGCCTTGCCGCTCACATATCGGACTTCGCCTTCCGGCATGGCTTTTGACAACCAGTCTGACTGACCCCGAAAGAAAACCAGAGACATTTCACCGGTTTCATCGTGAACCTCAATCTTGTAAGGGATGCGCTTGTTACCGCGCGGAGGTACCAAATGACGGTCCACATGCACGCGAAATGTGGATACGGCACCTTCCTGAGCTTCGGCAATTTTCGGTTGGAAGCGACGGTCGATCATGGAATGGGGAATATGAAACAGAAGGTCAGCTATGCGAGCTGGTTCCGCATTTTCAGCGCCGCGGAATAGTTTTGTGAATGCTTTTGTGAGCTTTGGACCGATGCCTTCCAAGCTGGCAACGGAAACAAATAGTGGATTGAGTAGCTCTGGGCGCATTTTCCTGGGATTCAAATCGACAATAATGCTGACTTTTGGTGGGCCTCGCCCTATAAATCAGTCAACACCGAATATATCCCTTAA
>CAWUJF010000197.1:0-6084 GCA_963922405.1 uncultured Hyphomicrobiales bacterium
CAAGAACATTGGTGAGGAGCGCGCTGAGGCATTGCGCCAACAGCTTGGCCTGGAGCTGGGAGATGCAGTGTTCTTCGCAGCAGGAGATCCTGAAAAGTTTGCATCCTTTGCCGGCGATGCCCGCAACAAAGCTGCCGAAGATAACGGTTTGGTTGATGAAGACCGTTTTGAACTTTGCTGGATTGTCGACTTCCCGTTCTATGAGTGGGATGAAGAGAACAAGAAGGTTGAGTTTTCCCATAACCCGTTCTCCATGCCGCAGGGCGGAATGGAAGCGCTTGAAAATCAGGATCCACTGACCATCAAGGCTTTCCAATACGATCTGGTTTGTAACGGTTTTGAAATTGCTTCAGGTGGTATCCGTAACCACCTGCCTGAGACTATGGTGAAAGCATTTGAAATTGCTGGCCTCGATCAATCCACCGTTGAAGAACGGTTTGGCGGTCTTTATCGGGCATTCCAGTATGGCGCGCCGCCACACGGTGGAATGGCTGCTGGTGTGGACAGAATTGTGATGTTGCTTTGTGGTGCAAAGAACCTGCGTGAAATCACCATGTTCCCAATGAATCAGCAGGCTGTAGACCTGTTGATGGGTGCGCCCGGTGGCGTCGATTCTCAGCAGTTGGTTGACCTGGGGCTTCGCCTTATGCCCAAGAAGGAAGACTAAACGTCTTTCACACTGACTAGAAACTGGCTTGAATTTGCTGATAATCTGCACAGCTCGCCTGCGCATTTATCTAATCTGACCTCTATGAGCATTCGATAGAAAAGCGGTTGCACGTACGCGCGCTGCTCAACGAAGCTCATAGAGGAAAGCAAATGCCACAAGATGATGAATCCAAGGCGGAAAAACCGTCGCCAGAACCGGCTCAAACCAATTTTCTTTACACCACATTATCGTCCCCCGGTGCCAAGTTTATTCTGATTGGCATCATAACGGTTCTATTGCTGATCCCCGCCACAATGGTGTGGGTTTTGGTTGAAGAACGCGCTGCTCGTGCTGATCAAGTAGCACAGTCAATCTCTCAAGGGTGGGGTGGACAGCAGATTATCAACGGTCCCTATCTGGTAATCCCCTACAGGATTACAGAAATCGTAAACGACAAAACCGTAACTGTCGGACGAAAGGCAATTATATCTCCCGAAAAACTGGAAATATCGGCAGATGCCACCGTCGAGGAGCGCAAGAAATCGATTTATAAAACTCAGCTCTATAATCTGAAAACAAAACTGAGCGGCAGCTTTTCAGAACTCAATCTTGAACGGTTGACGGATAGAGGTGCACAACTGGAAACCGATAGAGCTTATCTGGTTATGGCAATTGCAGATCCAACTGGGTTCCGCTCGGATGTGATCATGAAGGGTAGGGGTAATGCAGTCCGGAAATTCAAGCCTGGGCTCCGTGGTATTACAGCTCCTAAACCAGCAAAATTCTATAATCGCGGATATTCCAGCGCCAATCCGGTAAATCACAACTCCGGCGTTCATCTTCCCGTGACGGTTGAAGAAGTAAATGCCGGATTTGATTTCACGATAGATATGGCTCTCAACGGATCCAGAGAGCTTTCTTTCATGCCTGCTGCCAAAACGACACAACTGGTTATGAAGGCAAACTGGCCACATCCCGGGTTTGATGGCCGTTTCCTTCCTGAAACACGGGAGATAAATCCAGAAGGGTTCACAGCTAACTGGACGGTTCCTGAACTCGCAAGAGGGATCGACGCTGTTTAACTGTCTTCAAGTTTACCTTCAGCCGAGACCGTTATGCGGGTGAATTTTGTAGAGCCACTGAAATTCTATCAGGTCACCTCGAGAACACTGAAATATTCAATCGCATTCTTCTCGCTGATATTCCTGGCCATCTTCATATTGGAATTGAACGGTAAGAACCTGATTCACTGGATTCAGTACATCTTGACCGGGCTGGCAATGGTTATTTTCTATGTGTTGCTGCTGGCATTGGCCGAGCAAATTGGCTTCACGCTCGCTTATCTCCTGTCTTCAGCGGCCACTACGTTTCTGATTGCCTGGTATATAGGCGACAGCCTCGGCAGCAAAAACGGTAGCAAGATCATGGGAGGCGTGCTCGCCGTGACTTACTTCATCATGTATCTGATCTTGAATGAGGAGCAGTATGCACTGCTTGCAGGTTCCATAATCGCATTTCTTGCAATTGCGACGACCATGTTCACGACGCGAAACATTAATTGGAGTAACAAAAAACCAATTGCTGAAAAGCCAGCATAAGTATCCTGAGAAAGTGAAATTTTTGGAAAATGAATCAATCTGGCAGAAATCTCTGCCAGATTGTTGTTTTCATGTATCTTTTCTACTGCGCGTCGACTGTCACATTGAACCTTTGAAGAATTTCAGCAGGTTGAACACTGCCAGCATTGATGCCCGCACTCAGTGCAATGATTTCGGTAACACCCACCGCAGGATCAGGTTTCAGGCTAAGGGAAATGGATTTGTTCCCCTGCATGAAGGTACCCATAGCGGCTGATAAGCTACTCGCAAATTCCGGGATGTTGTAAGGTGCCAGCAGAATACCGGTCATGGGTCCCACTACTCCGCGTATATTTTCCGGATCCTGGTTTTGTTTGGTAGCCTGATAATCAATAACCTTGTTTAGCAGGGATTTATCCTCAACCGTCATTTCAAGCTTGTTAAATGACAATGCAGCCATTTGAGCAAACATCTGCAGGCTCAGGGCTTGCTGTTGTTTAGGATCTTCAGTTTCTGTGATTTGCCTGCTTGTAGCGTTAATCGTTCTTGCGATTTCTTCGGTATAACCGGAAATGACGAACGACATGTCAAGTGCAAAGGCTTCCTTGAAATCGATCACCATGTCTGAAATTTCCAACACGCCGGTACCAAGGTTCCACGAGCTATCAGCTGTGGCGTTCATAACGATCTTTTCGTAGCCCACGTCTAAAATCGGCTGAATGTTTTTCTTTTCACTTTCCTGGATTGGCATTTTACCGAGATCAATAAAGAAGTCTTTGAACTCACTCTTTGATGCAACGACTTTGGCTTCCTTGTCATACGTGTTGACGCCTTCGGCACCAGTCCAACCCATTACCAGTTCGCCATTCGCATTGAATTTGAGTGTCCCAAGTTTAACAATAGTTGGGTCCTCAGATACAAAAGGCGCATCTGAAGAAGTGTCTGGCAGATAGATATTGGTCATTTCCATACCATCAAAATCCATCTGGAAATTGCCAAACTCCTTGTTAGTTCCTGCAACCACTATGGCGCCCAGGTCAAGGCTTTGAAGTTCACCAAACAATGGACCGCGTACGAAAAGCCCTTCGAGTTTCACACCTTCAAATGAGATGGTGACGGTGGATTCATCCTTCGGATCAATTGTGCTGTCCATTGCGCCTGTTTCAAAGGCAGCAAGTGAAAATGTATTATTTGCTCCGTGTTTGAGCCCCTTCATGGAGACTGAAGGAATATTAAACTGAAACCGCTCACCTTTATTATTGACGTCCAGAGTTATATTCTGAATGGAAGCCTCGGATACATCGGCTTTCCAGGGTTCAAAATCTTTGCCACCAAAATCGGGATACTCGACACCGGAGAAAGAGAAACTCTCCATGCGCATAATGGAATCAGGTTCACTGGTCTTATCTTCAATAAAGGTGATGTTTTTCCCGTCTAAACCATCGAATTTAAAACCGGTATCCCCCAACTGCTCAACTTTGCTGGCAACGAGTTCCTCTATGGTCAGTACTTTGGGTTCTGAATTGGCTTGATATTTGACATCTCGAATTACTGCATCGCCATCGTCACTGCTGCTTTCCAGGGTATATGAGAAGCTCCCACCCGCTTCTGTAGCCTTTATTTCTACCTGTTTCAGGAATTCTTCGACCTGTTGCGCAAATGCGGGGGAAGACCAGGCAAATATGACGATAAAGCTTATGGTTAGGTAAGAATAGAGGCGTTTCATGGGGAGATTATCCTGATTAGAATTAAGATGGTTAGCTTACAGCCTAATTCTGTTTTGGTAAACTTTGATAAAACGTAAAATTGTCTTGAAACTTTAGCTCGGTTAGCTAATTTAATTCCGTCAGGCGACCGAATCCAAGGACTGAAAAATGCATTCCTTAAAAGCAAATCCATTGCTGACAATAATGTTCGCGTTGTTTGCAACGTTTCTATTTGTGGACACTAACTCCTACGCCCAAATAGCTGGCTCCAAGAACAGCGCAAGCAAATCATCGCCGATTGTAACTCGGGCGGTGCCAGTGGGTGGTGGCCAAAGAGTGGACATCCATGCACCTGCATCCGTAAAATCACGTGGATTTTTCCGTCCCGGGAAAAAAGCGCCGGTGATTTTGTACGTGCATGGTGGTGGCTGGATCAAAGGTTCCAGAGAGAAGATCTACAATCTGGATAAATTCGCTACTCAGCGCGGCTGGATGCTTGTTTCTGTTGATTATCGCCCGGTACCACGCACCAACATAGATGGTCAGGTGCGTGATGTGGCGCGGGCAATCAACTGGGTTCGGCAAAATATTGGTCGTTATGGTGGGGATAAAAGAAAAATCGCTATCATGGGCCACTCTGCCGGTTCTCATCTGGTGTCCATGATCGCAGCTAAAAGGCTGGCCGGACCTTTGCGTGGTGTTATCGCAAACGATGTTCAAGCCTATGATATGGTTGCTTACGGTGCCATGCGGGGAAGTCTCCCACGGGTATATGCAGCAGCATTTGGGTACAACCCGGCTAACTGGATAAAATGGTCACCGGTAACCTATGTTCGCAACGGCCCGCGGGGTGGTTTACCACCGATGATGATCATGTATTCTGGCTCCAATTATGAGCGTCGCAAGGTACTCGCGCACGGGTTCGCCGGAGACTTAAGAGCCAAGGGCGCACGCGTAACATTATTCGATGGTCGTCGTTATTCCCACGGTTCGATAGCGCGGGGGATTGGAACGAGCCCACAGGTAACACGCAGTGTGGAGCGTTTTCTCAGATCTGCATTCCGCTAAGCCTGTAGCGGCGTCGTGCCTTGTTCCAATAATCAATTCACCCTACAATTCCATTGGGCATAAACAGGGGAAGGTGATTCGATGGACTACATCGCATTCGGTATTGTGATCGCGATCCTTATTTATGCGATCGTAATTTATAATGGTCTTGTGAAAGCCAGGCAAATGGTGCGCGAAGCCTGGAGCGGGATTGACGTTCAACTTAAACGGCGTGCCAACCTGATCCCGAATCTGATCGAGACGGTTAAGGGCTATGCTTCTCATGAAAAGGAAACTTTATCTGAGGTGACAGAGATGCGTAGCCGGGCCGAAGCAGTGCCTTCCGGTGATGTGGCGGGAAGAGCTGCAGCGGAAGGATTTCTCAGTCAGGCATTGGGCAGATTGCTGGCTGTGGCTGAGGATTATCCAGACCTGAAAGCAAATGAAAATTTCCGGGACCTTCAAAATTCACTTGAAGAGATGGAAAGCGAAATTCAAATGGCGAGGCGGTACTACAATGGATCAGTTCGCCAGCTCAACACTAGCGTGGAAAGCTTTCCTTCAAATCTGGCCGCGAACACATTTAAGTTCCATCAGGCTGACTATTTCGAGCTTGAAAACGAGGCTGATAGAGCAGTCCCGAAGGTTGATTTCGGAAGTTAATCCACATGACTCAAATGCTAAAGCTACTGTGCTTAACCTTTGTAAGCGCAGCAATATTTCTGGTTCAGCTCACATCTTTATCGATTGCTGAAGAGGTCATAAACAACTTTGAAGTGAAAGTAATCCTTCAGAAGGACGGAACTCTGGAAGTAACAGAAGAAATCACGGTCACTTCAGAGGGGCGGAAAATCAGAAGAGGCATTTTCAGAGATTTTCCCTTGTTGTTTGAAGATACAGACGGAGTTGAAAAACAAGTCGGCTTCGAATTGCTTGAGACATTGCGTGATGGGCGAAGAGACAACAACCGCATAGAACGGTCCCGCAACAGGGCCCGGATCTATATCGGTAAAAAAGACCGTTTTCTTAAAGCCGGGCAATACAAATATATGATAAGGTATCGTACTGACCGGCAGATACGGTTTTTTGAAAATCACGATGAACT
>CAWUJF010000198.1:0-6080 GCA_963922405.1 uncultured Hyphomicrobiales bacterium
GTCTGCGGAAGCAATCGTGGCCCCGCCACCATTTGACCGGTTGCGAACGGTCGTGATTTACGATGATCTGCCGCAAAGACTGGTGGCATCGCTGAAATACGGGGACCGTACCGATATTGTGCCATGGATCGCAAACTGGATGAACAAGGCAGGTCAGGAATTAATCCGTGATGCGGATGTTGTCGTTCCGATACCGCTTCATCGTGCGAGGCTACGCAGCCGCAGGTTTAATCAGTCAGCGGAACTTTCAAGATGTATCGCCAAACTGAATAATAAGACATATCTTCCTGATTTGTTGTTCCGCAAGCGAAATACCAGGCAGCAAGTGGGACTTACCGAAGGTGCTCGAGAGAGGAACGTATCTGGCGCATTTCATGTTCCTGAAGAAAAGAAGGCTGTTTTGCAGGGAAAACGCGTTCTTCTGGTCGATGATGTTTACACCACTGGAGCTACGGTAAAAGCCGCTGCAAGAGCATTGAAAAGAGGGAAATCCAGTAAAATGGACGTGTTAGTCTTTGCAAAGGTTGAAACGCACCTTGTTTAAGTCTTATATCGCCAGCAAAGCAGAAATCAGGACAAAAAGATGCCAGAAATTACCATATACACCAGAAAGTTCTGCGGTTACTGCAGCGCGGCGAAGTCGTTGCTAAAATCGAAAGGACAGAAATTTACAGAACTGGATGGGACATTCGATCCAAAAATCAAACAGGAAATGATTGAAAAATCGAATGGTGGCAGAACATTCCCACAAATCTTCATCAACGATAAACATGTGGGTGGTTGCGATGAGCTGCATGCTTTGGATCGATCCGGGAAACTGGATGCGATGCTAGAGGCTTAGATATGCGCGTAGCATGTGTCCAAATGCGTTCAGGTGTCCGTATTGCTGACAATATGGAGACGGTGGATGCATTGGTTCGGCAAGCCGCTGAACAGGGCGCAAAATATGTCCAGACACCTGAAATGACTGGGATACTTCAAAAAAGCCGCAGAAAGCTCTTTGAAGAAATTTCTCCAGAAGAAGAAGACCCTTTGGTTAAACTTGCCGGCGAGCTAGCAGCGGAACTCGGGGTTTTTCTCCACATCGGATCGCATGCCATTCGATTGAGTGACGAAAAAGCTGCAAACCGTTGTTTTGTCTTTGATCCAAGCGGCAAACTTATCCAGCGATACGATAAGATACATATGTTCGATGTGGATCTGGACAACGGTGAGAGCTGGCGGGAATCCAAGGTCTATTTGCCAGGTGAAGCCTCTCACACCATATCAGTCGACGGTTGCAAAGTGGGTTTAGCCATTTGTTATGATGTGCGGTTCCCACATTTGTTCAGAGAGCAGGCCCTTACAGGTGCCCAGGTACTTACCTGTCCTGCAGCGTTCACACGCCAAACCGGGCGGGCTCACTGGCACACTTTGCTGAAAGCACGTGCCATAGAAAATGGTGCCTATATGATTGCTGCCGCTCAGGGAGGAGATCATGAAGATGGTCGTGAGACCTACGGGCATTCATTGATCATAAATCCTTGGGGAGAAATAATTGCGGAGAATAACAGCGAAGATCCTGGCGTGATTGTGGCTGATATTGAGCCAGAGCAATCCAGAATCGCAAGGCAAAAGATACCCAATCTCGCAAATTCACGTAGCTTTGTATTTGAATCTGCTGAGTAAATGTCGATAATAGCAAAATGATTAAGTTCTCTTTAGTTTGCGACAAAGACCATGAATTCGAAGGCTGGTTCGGTTCGAATGCTGAATTTGACGATCAGCAGAAGAAGAATTTCGTTTCGTGCCCCGTTTGCGGATCCACCAATGTATTCAAAGCGCTGATGGCACCAAGTGTCGCGGGCACCAAGAAATCAACAGATGAAAACCTGCCAGCTGCTCAAGTGGGTATGGGAAATCAACTCCCGGCCGAAATGGTGGAACAGTTGCGTGAAATAAAGCAGTATGTTGAGAAAAATTCCGAAAACGTAGGTGATAAGTTCCCTGAAGAAGCCCGCAAAATTCATTATGGTGAAACGGAAGCAAGAGGCATCTATGGCAAAGCCAGCATTGAAGAAGCGGCCAACCTTGTGGATGAGGGTATTGGTGTTGTGCCAATTCCAGATTTGCCGGAAGACAAGAATTAGCACTCAAATTTATTGACGTCATTCCGAGGGCAAACTAGAACGCTCGCAAGTTTTAGTTTCTGAGGAGAGTACGCGTGTCTAATTCAAAACCAGTTGTAATGGATAAACATCCCGGCCGTAACACACAGACTTATGGCATCGCCCGTGAATTGGGCACAGATATGGATTTGATCCACAGTCCGGCAGTTGGTGTGGTTGGCAACAAGGGTGACAGTCAGTGTTACCTTGGGGTTCAGTCTAAGGTTGAGGCGATTCATGACTGTCTTCGCGGGCGGATTGGCAAAGAGGACGGACAGATTCAGATGCGCCTGGTCCAGCCAGAATATACGATTGCCACTTCTGACGGGATGCGCAACGGGACCCGTGAAATGCGCTACTCACTTATTGGCCGGGAAGTGACAAATGACGGGATTTGTGAACATCTGAGCGCGAGTAATCTCGAAGGTACAATTGCTGTAGTAGCCTGTGACAAGCCACCTGTGGGTACGTTGTCAGCAATTCTAGAGCACAACAGACCAGCAATTATCATGTCAGACGGGCCAATCAGACCTGCCCGAGATCCAAAGAGCAATGAATTGCTGGATATTGTGGCAGCTTTTCAGGTGGCAGGACATCCGGACGAAGAGCATAAGAAACACATCGCGTGTGCAGCTTGTCCTGGTTATGGCAGTTGCGGTGGCATGTTTACTTACAACACGATGCAAACGTTTATTGCTGTTCTTGGGATGGAACCTCTTCAAATGGTTTCGCCGCCATCTGATGATCCGCGGCGTTTGAAGGAATTCCCGGATCAACTGGTGAACTATCTGGATGCAATGGTGAAGAAGGGTATCACACCAAGGGATATCGTGGGACGTGATAATATTCGCAATGCGGTGATCGTGGCCATGGCCGTTGGGGGTTCAACGAATGTGGTGCTTCATGCCCCTGAGATTGCTCGGGCAGCTGGGTTCGGTAATTTCTGGAAAGATGTGATGACACCAGAAGAGTTCAATCATCTATCTCAGCATATTGTTCCGGTTCTGACGGATGCAAGGCCCTATGGTTTGTATTCGATGGTTGATATCGATGAGATCGGCGGCATCCAGGTGATCGTTCGTGAGTTACTTGAAGCAGGCCTGCTGAACGGTGACACTCCAACCTGTACAGGTGAAACACTTGCCGAACAGGTTGCAAGCCTTGGAACACCAAGCCCGGATGGTCGGGTGGTTTATCCGGTTGAGGCGCCATATAAACCGACCGGCGGATTGCGAGTGCTCGGTGGCAATTTGTCACCAGAATTTAGCGCTATTTTGAAACTCGCGGGTGTCGAAGGTGGGCTTGAGAATAACGTTTTCACCGGTAAGGCTCGGGTTTTCGATTCAGAACAGGAACTGCTTGATGCGCTGGATCAGCAGCCTGAAAGTTTCCAGAACCATGACATGGTAATGGTCCGTTACGAAGGTCCCAGTGGAGCTCCAGGCATGCCTGAAATGCTTGATTCCACTTCCCGCATCACAACCCTTTGCCGGGAACGGGATATCGTGGTTGGTCTAATGACTGATGCCCGTTTCTCTGGTGGGTCCGTTGGTCTCGTGATTGGTCATGTGGGACCCGAAGCAGCCATTGGTGGTCCTATTGCACTGGTGGAGAATGGTGATGAAATCGTCGTTGATCTTAATACCAATGAAATCAATTGCACGGAGCTGAAAGACGCTTCAGTGGCTCAATCGCGGAAAGAAAACTGGCAAAAGATTGTCGATGCTAACGGTGGAATTCACCCTTCTTGCGGAGAGGTGGATACAAGGCTTTTGAATCGTATGCGTCAATCCGCTGTCCCCGCAACGCAAGGTGCTGGCAGTCATCCTGACCGAATTCTTTGGGTGAAATATCCACGTGAAGCGCAAAAAACCGGCTTTGTTCCGAGCAATAAGTATCGCGAAGGCATGGAAAAGGCCTTCTAGGCTTAATGTCCATCTTTGATAACATCTGCGTACTTAGTCCTGGCAGGGCTGAAAGAAGTTATTTCTTTCGTTCTGCCAGAACCATATAGTTCACATCCATGTCGCGCGACTTGTTCCATTGATCCTGAAGGACGTTGTAGAATACGCCTGTACGGTCGATTATTTGCATGTCCTCGGCGTTAAGCGGCGCTTCGATTTCTTCAGGTCGGACAAGTTTTTCATATTCGTGTGTACCCTTTGGAAGCCAGCGAAGAACGTTTTCAGCCATGAATATTGCCAATGCCTTGGCTTTGAGAGTGCGGTTTATCGTTGCTACGAACATCAGGCCGCCGGGTTTCACCATCCGAGCGCAGGAAGACATGAACAGATCCACATCTGCCACATGTTCCACAACTTCCATGTTGAGGATCACATCAAACTTCTCACCAGCCTGTTCCAGGGCTTCAGAGGTTTCGGCTCTGTAGTCAATTGTCAGACCGGACTGCTTAGCGTGTATCTTGGCGACCTCAATATTAACCTCTGAAGCATCCGCACCCAATACCTCAGCACCCAGCCTTGCCATGGGTTCCGAAAGGAGCCCGCCACCGCAACCGATGTCCAGGAACCGAAGACCTTCAAAGGCTTTGGGATCATTCATATCCCTGTCAAACTGGGTGCAAACCTTTTCCTTTATGTATTGCAAACGAACGGGGTTGAACTTGTGCAAGGGTCGGAACTTACCGGTCGGATTCCACCACTCGGAAGCAAGTGCTGAAAACCGTTCCACTTCTGCATTATCAATTGTGGTTTGCGCTGACTGTGTCATCGATCAATCCTCTTTATACCGACTAAGTCGGGTGCAACAGGTCAGAAGTCAAGAAGTTTACTTCATCCGAGGTTTACTTCCTTGTGAACGGTGACTGGCAGAAAAGTGACACAATCCAGAATGTCGAATTTAACATCAAATGGTTCAAAGGGGCGAGAAGCGAACTCCAAAGCGGCTTCTCTCATCTTATTTCCAAAATTCATGCCAATCGTACAGTGAGGTTGCCAGATTTGAGGGGTGTAATAATCGATGCAGGTTGATGGATCGATCATGTTATGAATTTGCTCATGAATATTTCTGAGTGGCGCTTCATCCTCAGCTTTCAGCCACAAAACCAGTCGCTCCACATCAAAAAGGGAAATTTCCGAAAATTTTACAGTGATTGGTTGGCAGTTTTTACTGATTTTACCCATTGTTGCGCTAAGCATTTTGAGGTCAAAGACTTCATAAATGGCGAAAGTGAAATGTGGAGGATATTCCAGGGAAAGCATTGAGGGAGTTTCTTCAAATGCACCCACTGCTTCCCAGATCTCATAGATTGGGTTGGCTGTCGTGTTGTCACATCGTAAGTTTATTGCAGCTTTCATTTAGGCAACATCACAACAGAATGTACGTATGACAAGCACAATTTGTTATTCCTCTTGTTAGCATGAATACTTTCACTTAAAGCTTTCATATGTTCTCCCCGACCAAGCCCTTAAAGTTTTTGGAGTTCGTTACGCTCCTCGCATTCATGGTGTCCATTTTGGCCATGTCGATTGATGCTATGTTGCCAGCCCTCGGTGACATTGCGATCGATCTTGATGTTGAAAATGCAAATGATACTCAGCTTGTTGTTACATCAATGTTTCTGGGTTTCGCTCTGGGTCAGATTCTGGCTGGGCCATTATCCGATAACTATGGTCGAAAACCAGTTATTTATGTGGGGTATCTGATCTTCATTACCGGCTGCATGATCTCCATGGTGACGGAGAGTTTCTTCTGGATGTTGTTTGGACGTATGCTTCAGGGCCTAGGTGCGGCAGCACCGAGGATTGTGAGCATTGCTCTGGTGCGGGATGGTTATGAAGGGCGTGCTATGGCGAGAATTATGTCAGTTGTTATGGCAATCTTTATTCTTGTTCCAGCAATTGCTCCAGGAATAGGTGAGGGGATGATGTTGATTGCGGGTTGGCGCTCCATTTTTGGTTTATTGCTCATGAT
>CAWUJF010000199.1:0-6040 GCA_963922405.1 uncultured Hyphomicrobiales bacterium
TGACTATGGATCAATTCTCTTAATCACTTTGTCAGCTTATTCCTCCTAAGCAACAGAAAACTATGTGTGGCTGTTTTGATACCGATCGTAAAAAAGTAACTGTTCTTTTCAATTCCTTGAAAATTCCCAAGTGAGCCCGAATTGACAAGTAGTTCATCTAAAAGGGAACGGATTCATGCAAACAGAACCCTGGCCGAAGATACCTTACGCTCCGTGGGCAGATAGTTGCGACGCACTTCATCTTTGGTCCCAGATTATTGGCAAATATCGTCTTGCTCACACACCCTGGGTTAATCATTCATGGCATGCGACGCTTTACGTTATCCCGCGCGGTTTGACTACCGGTCCAGTATATGAACCGATTGGCAGTCTCACACTCACATTTGACTTAATTGATCATCGCTTAGTGGTGGATAGGGATAATGGCGCGTCCGCAGACTTTAAATTGGAGCGAATGAGTGTAGCTAATTTCCTGAATAAGGTTCGTCACGCCGTTGAAGCCGTTGGTGGGACTTTCAACATTCATGACAGACCAAATGAATTGCCTGAAGCCACACCTTTTGCCGATGATATAAAGTTGAGACCCTATGATGAAGCTGCAGTGACTGCATTTCATGGGGCACTGTTGAAAATCGTGCCCGTATTCGAGCGCTTCCGTACCTCTTTTTTGGGCAAAGTAAGCCCTGTGCATCTGTTTTGGGGGTCATTCGATCTGGCGATCACTCGCTTTTCTGGTCGAACAGCTCCTTTGCATCCCGGAGGCTTTCCCAATCTGCCAGATACGGTAACACGTGAAGCCTATAGCCATGAAGTTTGCTCAGCTGGTTTTTGGCCGGGTCAGGGCGGAGCCGGGGAGCCAATGTTCTATGCTTATGCCTATCCATCACCTGAGGACTACAGTAAGGCTATGGTCCAACCTGATGAAGCACGATGGGATGATACACTCGGTGAGTTTTTGCTTCCCTATGAGGATGTACGTAAAAGTACAGACCCAGAAGCTGCGCTATTGAAATTCCTGCAGTCAACCTATGCCGCTGCAGCCGAGCTCTCGAACTGGGATCGCGCATCATTGGAAGTCGAAGTTCAAAATCCTCGTGTTCCCCGTCAGCTTAGCAAATGAAATTTAATACCTGCTGATTCTTTATTGGCAGCCGGAGTCTGAAAGTACTGACCGAAAACAGTTGGGCCCATTGATCGTTTCATTTTCTTCAAACTGAGTATTTTTTCTGAAACAAAAATAGATCTCTATCCGTGGCTATGGGTATGAGTTTGAATGAGCGACCTGTGAATGGAAAAATTCTTATACACCTATCGTTGTTCAGGCTTTTTAGGCTTGATGGTAATTTTGCTGTCAATTTGGGGTGCCCTGGGAATTTCCATATTGCTTCTATCCGTAAGTGGTAGCGATTTGGGGGTATCAGAAACGGAGTTTTCTCGCGATGCTCCGTGGACTCCCCCAGGTCCGTTCATCGGTGTAGTTTGGGCTTTGTTGTATAGCTTAATGGCCTTTTCCATATGGAGATTGAACGATATAGCAAACTCCGGTGCAATTCAGTTCGCAATATTGGGTCTGATTGCGTGGTGCTTGGTTTGGCCTTTTTATGCTTTTGATACACTAAATCGTTGGCCTGGATTAATTGGTAACCTGGGAATATTCTTAATCTCGGGAGCTTTAGTGCTGCGACTATGGAGAAGGGACAAAGTGGCTGCATTATCCATTTCACTCGTTACAATTTGGATTACAATCGCAACAGGTACCATAATTGATGGAGCAATCCGTTACGGATGGTAAAAACACCCCTAAGTAATAATTGTAGCTTCTGTTGAGATAAGTTTCCCTGAATATCACTGCAAATCGAATTTGTTGATCTTCGTTAAGTAGATTTCGTTTGAAACAGATACATATCGTAAAACACAATCTAACTTTTGGAATTGTGAGCGATGAACAAACGAATGCTTCTTTATGTATCAAAGGAACTAATCGCCATCAAAATGATATTGGATGAATGTGAAGGTCATTCAAAACTTAAAGCGCAAATAGACGCCGCAATCCTAGAAGCGTTTACTTCAGTGGGAAAAATGTCACCACCTAAACAAGCGAGTTAAGAGGTGGTGACTGTAATCCGAAAGTTGCTAAGCAGTTTGTGCATTGCCCTTAGCGTAAATTGAACGGGAAATTTTTCCGCAAACCAGCCAGATCAGACCAGTGCCCAAAATAGACACGTAGCCGTCAATTGCGTAATGCCACAACAAGTGAACTGAACCCAAAACAATCAATAAGGCAAAAACTCCATAACAAATGCCAAACAACAAACCCTTTCTGGCACCGAATAAGGCCATCAAAAATGCTATAGATACATGCATGCTAGGCATGGCAGAGATACCCTTGATTGCACCGTCTTCGATGGGGTGCTGATAGAACTGCCAAAGATATTCCTTTATCTGAAACATATATAACTCATGTCTTTCATGGATCGATTGAAGATATTGCATCGCTGGCGCATAGGTCTCCGGAGAGCCTGTCACCACACGGTCAAAATAGATTGGTCCGGCAGATGAAAGCATGGTTGCAGCAAAACTCCCGAGCACAATCCAACAACACAGAAACGACAATAAAAACTGCATACGCAACACCTTGTCTTCGCGTGTTCCGGCCTGCCAGTAATAGGTGAGGAAAATAGCCGGAAACCAGAAATAATATGCGCGATGGATAACCAGTGTAATCCACTCATAACCGAGAACGGGTTGAAGCAGTTCCCAGGGTTGATGGCCAAAATGCAGTTTCCGGTCCAAAGCTTCAAACGCTGTGTCATAGGTAAAGGGAATGATTTGCGGTATGGAGGCTTTCACCGTAAGAAAACTTGAGATCACAACAGCAAGGCCAAACACAGCAAAAACTATCCTCCAGATGTTGTCAGGTGAAAAGACGTCATCGCGAAGTATGTGATAGCAATAAAGAAGTGGGCTGGTTTTAGGCCGCTCGATTACCAAACGTTTCGTAATGTAGATGGAAAGGACAGCGGCGCCAAAGAAGAAGGCCTTGTAAATTCTCACAAGCACCATCAGAAGAATATCCTCCTGCATGGCAGCATAGTATCTGTTCACGATAAGGTAGGATGCAATAAAGAAAGCGAAACTGAGAATTAAAATCAGTGAATGCTCTCTGAAAGAGATCCTTAGATTACTGACAAAATTCTGAAATTTGAAATCGTAATAATTTGAATTACTGATAATACTCATAAATAAACCTGAAACAAAAATTGAAAATCATAAAAATAATTAACAATTCTTGTCAGCGTTTATTAATATCAATGTAATTAGTAAGCCCTATGGCAGCCTATTTTATTTTGTCCCGCCACGTGAATATCTACGAGCGATTTGATTAGCTCGTAGATCTTCTTAATGTGGCGGTTGCAATGCCCAGTGCGATTAGTGCGCCACCTCCACATCTTGAAAGCCACGCCAGCACAGATGGGCTCGATATGCGCGAGCGCAACTGATCTGCCAGTAGGGCATAGGCAAGCGCGTTTATGGCTGCAAGCCCTACGAAGGTGGATATCAATATTCCAAACTGGGGCAGCAGATCTGTTGCCGGGTTTATGAATTGCGGCACAAAGGCGATGAAGAAAACAATTGATTTGGGGTTCAAAGCTGTCACTGCTGCTGCATGACCGAAGACGCCACGTCCGGGTAATCTGGAAGAGGTGTTCAGATCCATGCCCGAATTTTGAGACGCTGTGCGTATAAGCTTAATGCCCATCCAGATGAGATAGACAGCGCCGATCCACTTAATGACGGTAAACAGCGTGGCCGATGCCAACACCAATGCTCCCAAGCCTGCAAGCGACGCGCTCATGGCGATGAGATCACCAAGCGCTACGCCGGTGGCTGTTGCTATCGCCACGCGTCTACCATGGCTCAGCGCATAGCTCATGACCAGCAAAATAGTGGGGCCAGGGATCATCAACAGAGCAGTGGATGCAGCTACGAAAGCAAGCCAGACCTGAAATTCCATTAGAGTACCTTTCGTGAAATGAGGAAGCCATCAATCCACGAAAAAAGCGCGATGTAAACAACACATTTGCACTTGTGTGAGAATATTATGAAGCAGACAAGAGATACTGCACAAATGCCGTAGAACATATGGTTGGTAAATTCCGATGGCTTCAGTATAATCTTCATACATCCTAAAGCCGCGATGCTATTTCCCGCTCTTAACAATGAAGCGGAACAAGCAGAGGATCAGAAAGTGCGGGCCGATGCTGCGAACAGTGCTTACAAGCTGTGATCGCGCTGCGCGCCATAAACAATCAACAGACAGGAAGTGATATGATTACGAGAACAGCAAGCTGCGCTTGCGGACAATTACAAATGGCGTGTGAAGGTGACCCGTTACTGGTCGGCCAATGTCACTGTAAGACATGTCAAAGAAGAACGGGAAGCGCATTTGGCCTAGGGGCATTTTTTGCGCCCGAACAGATTACGGTTTCTGGTGAAAGTGCTGAATATGTTCAAGTGGGCGGTAGCGGAAAAAATATCCGCCAGCACTTCTGCCAGACTTGCGGAAGCACGGTTTACTGGTTTCCAGAAAAATTGCCAGGCAGGGTTGCAGTTGCCGTTGGTGCTTTCGCAGATCCTGATTTTCCGCCCCCGGACAAATCTGTCTTTGAAGAGACAAAGCATCCTTGGTTGGGGTGTGTGGGGGACAATTAAAAACCCGCTTGCGGAGTGGGGGGTTCACGCAAGCGGGTCTCTATCTCACAAGCAATCCGGGAGGGGGTTATTCGGATTTGTTGCGATCGAAGCGGTGTTCGATGCGGCTGGTGAGTTTGTCGAGCCGCTCCATTACAGTGGCACGCTGTGTATCATCGAGCGTGTTGTAAAAGGCGACGAATTCAGGAACGAGCATGTCTGCACGACGGTCAAACTCAGCCTTGATCTGATCACGCAGTTCGTTCACTTCTTCAACGGTTAGCGTGTCGTCGACGGCGAGTTCTTTTAGTTTACCGGAAAGATCCAGCATAAATTCAGGTGCAGTGCCTCGGATTTGCACATAGGAGTCTGCAACTTTGGAAAATGCAGCTTTTTGGGTGGCGTCCAGATCAAGACGATCAGAAATGCGTTCTGTTGCCCATTTGGCGCGTTCTTCGGGAGAATGGCTGTGCATGGCGAATGCCGCAGTACCCAGCAGTGCCACAACAATACCTCCAATTGCCCATGTTCTTTTTCTTAATCCAAACATTTTCAATCCTTTCTTGGCTTGCTGATAACCTAAAGATCGGGCTTGGAGGGGCGGATTACAAATTACAAAATGGTAAGGTAGATTACATTTTGGAAAGGTTGAGTGGGAAATATAAGGCTTTTCAAACAGATATGGTGAGTAATCAGATTACTCACCACCATCTATCTTTCGACTGAATTTGCCTTGTATTACAGCTCTTCAGCTGCCACAGAGCGGATTTTCTTCCACTGTGCATCGGCCTTGGCAATGGTGCCGTCCTTGTCTTTTTGATACTCGCGGTAGATATCTTCGTTCAAGAAGACATAGAGCTTACCGTTGCGGATATCTGCATAACGCGGGTTTCCATCAAACTTCTTGCCAACAGATACGCCAAAGGTGCAGAAGCCACCATTTTGCGGCAGGAATGAAGCCGGGCTTGACTGGAACTTCTTCATTTTCTCTTCAGAAGCAAAGTAGTAAGCGACGCCATCGTGAACAGCTGTGTATTTTGCAGACCCATTAATTCTGTTACCCAGATTAACGAAGGTCACCGGGTCCACACCATGCAGACCAAGAGGTGCGCCAGCGGCAGTCAAGCCGTTGGAAGTGTTATATTCATCAGCAGCAAAAGAAGCTGGGGCGAAAGCCATAACGCTGGAAAGTGCGATTGTGGCGGCTAAGAGAGCAGTTTTCATAATATTCTCCAAATGGGGTTGAATTAATTATCGTAGAAACGATGAGTTCAAAATAGAGGAAATATCGGGAATATTAATTGCATGAAATTCATAAAACATTGCAGATCGTACAATAACGGGGATT
>CAWUJF010000200.1:0-6024 GCA_963922405.1 uncultured Hyphomicrobiales bacterium
AAGCTCAGCCTTCCGGTTATACGGAGCCGGTGCTGCACCGCAAGAGATTGGAATTCAAATCACTTCACGCATAATAAAAATAAAAAGCCCGCTATCAAGCGGGCTTTTGTTTTTACGGTGAAAACAATTTTTAGGTTTGCTTCACAACCACTTTAGCGCCAGGCTTCACACGATCATGCAAATCGATGATGTCCTGATTTATCAGACGGATACAGCCGGAAGAAACCGCTTTACCAATCGACCACCATTCCGGTGTGCCATGCAATCTATACAGTGTGTCACGTCCGCCTCTTGTGAGATAGAGTGCACGTGGTCCAAGCGGATTTGATAGTCCTGGAGGCATGCCGCCGCGCCACTTAGCCAGTTCTGGCTGACGCTGGATCATACGTGCTGGCGGTGTCCAGGTTGGCCACTCACGTTTCCAACCGATCTTGGCATTTCCTGCCCATGCAAATCCCTGACGACCAACACCTACACCATAACGTACGGCTTTGCCGCCGGGTTGGACCAGGTAAAGGAACCGTTTCGGTACATCCACTACGACGGTGCCTGGGCGTTGTCTCGTGTCATAATCTACGATCTGACGATGAAATTGCTTATCAATCTTGTTGATCGGCACTGCAGGTAGTTTGAAACCGTTGTCAACGCGGGAACGGTAATCCTTTCTAAACTCTCTAGAAGGATCGAACGTTCTACCAGCGGACGAACAGCTGGCCAGCAGTCCAGTTGACAGCAACGACAATGTAAATGTGCGTCTATCCAATTTTAAGTCTCCATGCCATTTGGGGCCTTTTCGGCATCTATTTACAAGATTAATGTTTTAAGGAATGTTGATTCGCAATTCGAATGTGGCTGCGACCACAAATATATTCTCGAATGTTGCAGCGATGTCACAATTAGGACTGATAATGCCCATAATTTCACCACATTTGGAAGACCCCACTGTTGATGGGCGGCAATCTGATCAGGCAATGCGTGTCAGGCGTGGGATTATCAAGCAATTTCAAGAGCTCAATGTGTTTTTCCTACCTGAGTTCACCTTATCCACGGGCAGGCGTGCTGATTTGGTGGGAGTTGATCCTAAGGGAGAAATTCTGATTGTGGAAATTAAGTCTTCTGTGGCTGATTTCAACGCCGACAGTAAATGGGCTGAGTACAAGGACTATTGTGACAGGTTCTATTTCGCGACACATCCCGATGTACCAGCTGATATTTTCCCGGATAATGAAGGGTTTATACTAGCTGATCAATATGGCTGCGAGATCATACGCGAAGCGGCAACCGAAAAGCTTTCTTCTGCCCGCAGAAAAGCGATAATGCTGAGATTTGCACGATCTTCAGCGCAACGGTTAACCCGTTTCAGCCTGCATGAAGCATAATACCCCGTTAAATTACTGCGGAGCTCTTTTCGCCAAAATTCGTTGAAGCGTTCGGCGATGCATGTTCAATTGCCTTGCTGTTTTGGAAACATTGCGATCACACAATTCATAAACGCGTTGAATATGTTCCCAGCGCACCCTATCCGCTGACATTGGATTTTCAGGAGGTGCGGCTTTTTCGTCTGGCTTACGCATCAACGCAGTATAGATATCATCCGCATCGGCTGGTTTTGCCAGGTAATCAACAGCACCCAGCTTTACCGCCGTAACAGCAGTCGCAATGTTACCATAGCCTGTAAGAATTATTGATTTACAATGGGTTACGCGCTCCTGAATGGTTTGAATTACATCGAGGCCATTGCCATCACCCAACCGCATATCCACGACGGCAAAATCAGGAGGTGAGGATTTAACAACTGCCATGCCCTGTGTCACCGACTCTGCCAGATCAACAGTGAAACCGCGTTTCTCCATTGCTCTGCCGAGGCGGTTCAAAAATGGACGGTCGTCGTCCACGATTAACAGTCTCATACCAGAAGCCGTTTCAGGCGTTGTTTGATCAGGTGCATTCATAACCTTGTACCTTTAACACATAACCGACTCTTTATATGGGTCTGAGACAGGCGTTTGTCAAAATCATGCCTTTAGTCGCGTGCCTTCCAGCGATTCTATGGCGGAACGTGGCCATTCAATCTCCACATACGCGCCTTTCAGGCCAGATTTATGCCGATTTGAAAATGATAGCTTTGCACCACCGCGCTCCAGGAGATTCTGGGCAATGAACATGCCTAGTCCAAGCCCATCACCTTTTTTTACCTTTGCCCGATCCTGAACAAAGGGTTCACCGATGGAACGGATAATGTCTTCATCATAACCGGGACCGTCATCAGTAATAACGATGCAAACCTGTCCATCACTCCATTTAATATGTATCACTACTTTGGTCTCAGCGAAATCCACCGCGTTTTCCAGAAAGTTTGATAGCCCGTATACAATTGCCGGATTTCGAAGACAGTGTGGCTCATTTACGGTTTCCGGGACCACTATCTCCACATCCACATCAAAGTTTCGGAAAGGCTCTGCCACTTCGTCCACCAAGGCGGTTATGGGAAGAATGCTGATGTGATTGTCATGCTCGAAGGGGAGACTTGAAAGTGTTTTCAATATCTGGCGGCAACGCTGTGCTTGAGAATGCAAAAGTTCGGCATCCTGATAGAGGTGCGAATCCTTTTCCAGTTCGTCCATCATCTCCTTCGCTACCACAGTGATTGTACTTAAAGGCGTCCCCAGTTCATGGGCAGCAGCGGCCGCAAGACCATTAATGTCCGAAAAATACTGTTCACGCTGCAATACGAGTTCAGTTTCACTCAAAGCTTTAGCCAGTTTTCTGCTTTCATCGGCAATCCGGAACGCATAAAAAGCTGCAAATGAAAGGGTAATTAGCAGCGCATCCCACATGCCCGTGATGAAAAAGCGTGGCAGTTCAAGGGTTTCACCGGGGATCCATGGAAGCGGGAAATGGTAGTAAACCAGAAAGCTCGCGCAGAACATGCTTACGATTAGAAGAAAAACCGTGTTTTTTACCGGTAGTGATGAGGCCGAAATTACCACGGGGGCCAACATCAGACTTGCGAAAGGGTTTTGCAGACCGCCGGTTAGATAAAGCAATACGCTTAATTGTAAAATGTCATAACAAAGCAGAATGGTGGAAACATAGGGTGGAATACGTTGCTTTTTCGGATAGCGAATTGTCAGAAACGCATTCAATACAAACGAAGCGCCGATTACTGCAAGGCATAAGGCTGGGAAGAACTCAAACTCGAGATAAAGCCAGACCACCAATACAGCGATAGCCTGGCCAAAAATTGCCACCCACCGGATATTGATCAACGTTCGAAGACGAAGATTGTTGTCAAAAGGCATATAGCCTCTGGTATCCGATAGATCTTTTTCCATTCACATTCAGTGCGATAGGTTATCAGATATTCACGATAACCCGCCCGCGCACTTTACCTTCGACGATATCTGTCGCTGTTTCAATGAGGTCGTCAAAACCGATTTCTGTTGTCAAAGCTTCAAGCTTGGAAAGATCGAGGTCACTTACGATACGGTTCCAGGCTTCCATCCGTAGTTCACGTGATGCCATAACTGAATCAACGCCAAGCAGTGCAACGCCTCTGAGAATAAATGGCATTACCGTAGCAGGCAGATCAAAGCCTTGCGCAAGACCACATGCTGCGACTGCGCCACCATATTTGGTCTGAGCCAGAACGTTTGCCAGAGTATGAGATCCAACCGCGTCAACGGCTCCAGCCCATATTTCCTTACCAAGAGGACGGCCTGGTTCTGACAATTCTGCACGATCGATAATTGAGCTTGCACCAAGTTCCTTGAGGAAATCACTCTCACTGACGCGGCCAGTTGATGCTGTAACGTCAAACCCAAGTTTGGACAGTATGGCTATTGCGACAGTACCCACGCCACCATTTGCTCCGGTTACCAGAATTGGGCCCATATCTGGCTTGATGCCATAACGCTCTAACGCCATTACACAAAGCATTGCTG
The DNA here is from genome assembly GCA_963922405.1 of uncultured Hyphomicrobiales bacterium. GTDB lineage: Bacteria > Pseudomonadota > Alphaproteobacteria > Rhizobiales > Rhizobiaceae > JAALLB01. The sequence goes on from CAWUJF010000200.1 coordinate 3,945, forward strand.
TATATCCTGCGGTACCGACGCCCATCGCCTGTTGTGGTGTTAACCCGTCAGGCAATGGGATCAGCCAATCCGAATTCAACCTTGCCCGTTCGGCATAACCTCCCCAATGTACTTCGCCTACGCCGTAACCATTCAGCAGTACCTGATCACCAGCCTTGAACCTGTCTGAAGATGATTCAATCACCTCACCAGCGAGATCAATGCCCGGCACCATCGGCCAATGCCGCACAACAGGGCTTTTTCCGGTAATGGCCAGGCCATCCTTGTAGTTTACGGTACTCGCCTTCACAGCAACCGTGACATCACCATCCATGAGGTCATCATTGGTAAGTTCAACCACGTCTACAGATTGCTTCTTCTCTTCATCCCGAGAGATTTGGATAGCCTTGAAAGTATCACTCATACTTAATTCCTCAGATTCATTCATGTGTTTCGATGTTAGTGTTTCCTGCAGAGTTGCGGCCCTTTCGCCACTCCAGGACTTCATCAAGAATGATGAGCCCCGCGCCGACCGTAATATAGATGTCGGCCACATTGAATACTGCAAAACTGAAATTCCATTGTTCAATATGGAACAGGAACATGTCCACCACACGTCCTTCGGCAATCCTGTCGATCAAATTTCCTATGGCACCGCCGATTACAAATGCGAAACCAAATTCTGAAATCCGACGTCCTGCTTCAAGGTTTCGCCAGAGCCAAAAGATGAAGACCATGATCGCCAATGTGAGTGCAATCAAGACATAAGGACCGAGGAAAGTCAGCCAGGAAAAAGCGACGCCATAATTGTAAGTGAGGAAAAGATCGAAGAACGGAATGATCTCCACGGGCCGCTCAAGTGGAAGATAGGTTTCGGACAACCACTTGCTCAACTGGTCCACCCCCACCAGAACGACAATCAAAACTGTCCACTTTACCTGCTTCATTATTCCGCGCCCGGCTCAATTGGTGGTAATTTCTTACCCATATGGAACAACATGACACCCGTTGCAATGGCAAGGTTTAGGGAATCTGCTGCCCCATGCATGGGAATAAGGGCGAGTTGGTCACAAACACTTGCAAGTTCCTGCGGTAAACCCTGCTGCTCATTTCCCATCAACAACAATACCGGTTGGCTCTTGTAATCGATCGTTCGGAAATCCGAGGCACCTTCCAAATGAGTCCCGACAGTTAAGCCAGACCAGCCCTTTTGCCATGCCAAAAACTCATCCACTTGCATCTTGGTAAGTGGAACGTTGAAGATTGAGCCCATACTGGCTCGTGTGGCTTCCATCGAAAACGGATCCGTTGTTTCCCCGACCAATACGATTCCATCCGCTCCAGCAGAATCTGCAGTACGGATGATGGTCCCAAGGTTGCCGGGATCTCTTACCCGGTCCAAAGCGATCAGGACGGTATTATTGTTCGAGACTTTGTCGGGTGCGGTTTGCCATTTCTGATAAACCACGGCCACCACCATTTGAGGGTTATCCCTCCGGGTGATGGATTTCAGAACCTTCTCATTCACCTCGAGAATATCACCGCCAGTGACACGAATCCTAGCAGCAAGGTCATCCAGATTTCCTGTTTCCCTTGCGGCTGAAGCGAAAACAAGAGTTTCAATTTGCCAACCGTTTTCGAATGCATCACGAACAAGCTTCATCCCCTCAACCAGAAACGTGCCGGATTGATCGCGGTTCTTTTTCTGCGCAAGCGCCTTGATCGATTTGATCCGTGGATTGGAGACCGCGGTGATCTGAAAAATTCTGCCCTGCTTCTTATCCATCAGGCCACCCATCGGCTGAAAAGGGAAGTGGAAAGGTTTCGATCTGATTTTTCTGACTTCAGGATGAGCTCTCCCGACTCCAAAGAACCCTCAAGGTCACCGAATTTTTCCTGCATGATCTCATGCATGGCGAAGAAGGAGGAGCGGATTGCGTATGCGGTCAAAACCACAAATGAAGCGTCTTTACCCGTAATGCCACGGACCAGGTCGAGCATATAAGGAAGGTGATCAAACAGCTGCCAGACTTCACCCTTGGGTCCGCGCCCATAGGCTGGCGGATCAAGCAATATGCCGTCATATGCATTGCCACGTCGC
>CAWUJF010000201.1:0-5985 GCA_963922405.1 uncultured Hyphomicrobiales bacterium
CGTGGACATGCTGACGATGCCGGAGATATTTCTACCCGGTTACGCCTCAACCACCGCTACCAAACCGCAGGGTTGGGATGACGTACACTCAAGACTTTCTGAGATGTGTGTTAAGCACAAAGTCGCTCTGACAATCGGGCTGGCAGAGTATGAAACAGATGGGGTTTATAATTCCGCATACACATTTGATACCGATGGCGAGGTAATCTGTAAGTACCGGAAAATCCAGCTCTTTGGTGAAGACGAAAAAGCTTTGTATAAGCCTGGCAACCGTTATGAAACGTTCGATTACAAGGGTGTGAAGTTTGGCGTTTTGATCTGCTACGACGTGGAATTTCCAGAACATGTGCGTGCGCTTGCAAATCGTGGTGTGGAGGTAATCTTGGGCCCTACCGCCAACATGATGCCCTATGTGACGTCCAACACGATCATGATCCCGTCACGGGCAGTGGAAAATGGATTGACCATTGTTTATGCAAATTACTGCGGTTCTGAAGTGCATCTGGACTATGTGGGTATGAGCTTAATTTGTGGGCCGGATGGCTATTCAATTGCCTCCAAAGGGCAAAGTCCTGGGTTAATCGTTGCTGAATTGCCTAATGGCTGGAGCGAGAGGGATATTCAACTCTACAGTCAACGGGAGGATCTGGTCCCGCTGGAGACAATTCAATGACGAAACTCTGTCTTGCGATTACACAAATGAAATGCGTCTGGGATCGAGAAGCCAATATCGCAAAAGCGGAAGCTCTTGTGCGTGAGGCTGTGGGTAATGGCGCGAACCTTGTTTTACTGCAGGAATTGTTCGAATATCCATATTTTTGCAGCGAACAGAACGCTGATCATCTTGAGCTGGCTCATCCGATCGACGGTAATCCGCTCGTCGAGCATTTTTCGAAACTGGCAAAAGAACTCAACGTGGTTTTACCAATCAGTTTCTTTGAGCGCACCGAACGTCAATTCTTCAACACGGTAGCCATGGTAGATGCTGACGGTGAAGTCCTCGGCATATATCGCAAGACTCATATTCCTGATGGACCGGGGTATCAGGAGAAATTCTATTTCACGCCAGGCAATACTGGTTTCAAGGTCTGGAACACCGCTGTGGGATGTATTGGCGTTGGCATATGCTGGGATCAATGGTTCCCGGAAGCGGCAAGATCGATGGCATTGCTGGGTGCAGACGTAATACTATACCCAACAGCAATCGGATCAGAGCCGCAGAACTCGGATTTGGATTCAAAATCACACTGGCAACGCACAATGCAAGGTCATGCGGCAGCCAATATGGCGGTGGTCGCTGCAAGCAATCGTGTGGGTGTGGAGAAAGTTGGTGATGAGCTTACGTTCTATGGTGGCAGTTTCATCGCTGATGAAACTGGGGCCTTAGTGCAGGAAATGGGCGCTGAAGAAGGAATTGCCACCGCCAGTTTTGACCTTGGAACAATCAGACGCACCCGTGCCGCCTGGGGATTATTCCGAGACCGGCGACCGGAACTCTATAGCCATTCCTCGCAGACATACTGATAAAATCTCACCTATATGCAAGATAGGCAGGGTTTATTTGAATTTCTCAAAACATCTCCACACACAATGGTCGGTAACCAAATTGTCTGGTGGATAAATGGCGGACAGACAGGGATTCGAACCCTGGAGACGGTTGCCCGCCTACACGCGTTCCAGGCGTGCGCCTTCGACCACTCGGCCACCTGTCCTAAACGTTCCGACGGGCAAATGCCTGAACGGGTCAATTAGCTTGCTTTTAGCAATGGTGACTTTTCAGATGAAAAATCCTGTTTGCCGATGACCAATCAACAACTAATCATGCGCCTATCATAGAAATAATCATCAAGGCCAGCGCAATATACAAATTTCGCCCGTGTGTTCAAGCGAAGAGTTGTGCATGAGTAAGATAATTTGTCTATCAAATGGCTATGCATCAGACTGGTTGAAATTGACTGAAACGATCTTTATGTCAAACTGTGAGTTCAGAAAGTACCAAGTTGAGTAAATATGTTGAAATTTGTTTCAAAGATGGTTGGTTTATTGTTCCTGGCGCTAGCGTTGATTACGGCGGTGCTGGATATTACACGTTCCATCGCAAACTCTGTATTGACCTTTACTCCACTGGGGCAGGACTGGTTTAATTTTTCAAACGATACACTAAATCTGTTCCAAGTGGGTATACAACGCCAGCTTGGACTCCCCTGGCTTTGGGATAGCGTTATTGTGAATATTTTACTGGCGCCATCCTGGCTAATATTCGCTATTCTGGCGTTATTCTTTCTGTGGCTGGGACGAAGGCGCGACCGCAGAATTGGCAAACGCTTCAAAGCATAAACCGAATTTAAACAAGGAAAACTCCGATGTTTCTCGCTCAAATGTTCGATCGTAAATTAAAACAAGTTGCACCAGATAGTGCATTACCCGGCAGAGCGGAAGCCATAGACAGTGGCACGCATCACTTTGTGAGCGGGCTACCTATTCATGGGCCTTATCCGGAAGGCATGGAAACTGCGATGTTCGGGATGGGATGCTTTTGGGGTGTGGAACGGAAATTCTGGGACCTTGACGGAGTTTATATTACCGCTGTTGGGTACGCAGCAGGTTACACACCAAATGCCACATACAAGGAAGTTTGTTCCGGAATGACGGGACATAATGAAGTGGCGTTTGTGGTCTACGATCCAAAAGTCATTTCTTATGAGCAGCTGTTAAAAACCTTCTGGGAAAACCACGATCCAACACAGGGCAACCGCCAGGGTAATGATATAGGTACACAATACCGTTCCGGCATCTACACATACTCCTCAACACAGCAGATTGCTGCCACAGAATCTAAAGCAATCTACCAACAGGAGTTAGAGAAATCCGGTATCAGTCGCGGTATCACAACCGAGATTATTGATGCTCCGGAATTCTACTTTGCAGAAGAGTATCATCAACAATATCTGGCAAAGAACCCGATGGGTTATTGCGGTGTTGGAGGTGTAGGCGTTTCCTGCCCGGTGGGCTTGGGGGTGGAGACCTAATCCGCCCTAACGACCTGGCCGAGGAGTTGGTATCGGAACCGAAGCACTCGACAATGTTTCAGCAACGGCAGAAGCGGGTTTACCGGATGCTTCAATATTCTTGCTCTTAAGAACGCGTTCGGCTGAAAACTTGGGGAGCTTGATTGCCGGTGCAACGAATGCTGTTTCAACAGGTTTGAATGTGGCTGCCTCCAGAGTAGGTGATGAGGCAGCCAAAATCGCCCGGCAAGCTTTTGGTAAATCCGTCAGTTGAAGTAACCGACGAGGTTTTGTCTTGACCGGCTTCTTCTTTTTCTTTTTTGGAGCAAATTCCACATTGAACCACCAGTCCAGCGAACCGTCATTGCATCCGGTTTTGTTGGGCGGTGCATTTTGCTTTTTGCATCCCGGTGACCCGGGTGGACATTTCATACGAAGATGGAAGTGATAATGATGCCCCCAGGTAGGGCGTATCTTGCTGAGCCAGGCACGGTTACCCTTTACAGTGTCGCACAATTGCTTTTTCACACCAGGATGAACCAGAACCCGCTCAATCTGCGGAAAGCTGGCAGCATGATATAAGAGTTTGGTATGAGCTTTGGTCCATCGCTTCTTATCAACGTAGACACTGCCCTTTTTGAGTACGGAGACGGCGCTCAAGTTCTCACGCTCTTGATAGGTCAATCTGCGAGAAGGCATGGGATTGAACCAAATGTCAGCGTCCAGGCCCACTTGATGAGAACGATGCCCGGTTAACATGGGACCACCTCTGGGTTGGGAAATATCTCCAACCATGAGTCCGTTCCAGCCATCTGACTTGGCTTTATAAGATAGGTCTTCAATTATTTTTATAAGATCTGGATGTCCCCAGCGGCGATTGCGAGACAAGCGCATTGCCTGCCAGTTCGGTCCATCAACAGGTATAGCGATTCCGCCTGCCAGACATCCCTTTGTATAAAACCCGTGTGCTGAGGGTTTGAGGGCCGCGGGAAGCGCCCTGCTTCCAAACAGCTGTTTGGCAGGTTTTTGAGCAAATGTATCAGTGATTGTTCCTGAAATTACAGCAGCAACACCCAAAGGAATTAACAAAGTTTTAGCGAAGGTTCTGAATTCCATTATGGTTCCCCATAACTGGCATCCTCTTGTCAGAATCGCAGAGGCAGCCGAATCTTACATTTGTTTGCTCATACTAAGAGAATACAGGCAGAAAAGTAAAATTTTATCAATTTTTTTTCGGGTCAATTAACTAACTTACCTAACGTAAGTTTTACCAACTCTGTTTGATTAAACTTAATTCAACTTTGCGACACTTCTCCTAACAAGGGGAAGAAGAATGATAAAAAAAACTATAAACCTTGTAGTCGCATTTTCGGCGTTTTTTGCTCTCGCCAGCAACGCTAATGCACTGATTTTGCCGATGTCAGGGATGTCGATCTTTCAAATGGAACACTTTGAACGTGTTTCAGAAATAAGCCTGCAACAACTTGCGAAATCCAATGAAAAAGAGAAGCAGGAACACTGCCTTACACTGGCCCTTTATCATGAAGCAAGGGGAGAGCCACTTGCCGGACAATATGCGGTGGGTGCAACAATTCTAAATAGAGTGCGTTCTTCTGTTTACCCAAATACAATTTGTGGTGTGGTTTATCAGAATGCACATCTGAAAAATCGCTGCCAGTTCTCTTTTGCCTGTGATGATCGCACTGATACCCCAGCAAATTCCAAGTCACACAAGGTAATGAAGCGAATTTCGAAATTGATGCTCAATGGAAATCTTCATGAGCAGATGAAATTCTCAGCAAATCCGGCGGTCGAATTTGTTGAAGACATGACCCATTATCACCGTCATGATGTCTATCCCGTCTGGTCCAAGAAACTGGCCCGTTTGGCCGGGATTGGAAACCATGTCTTCTTTCGCAGCAATCGCGTTACACGACGTTATGTATCGCTTACCACTGTGAAGTGGTAAGCTTAACCGCGCAGCGATCCTCCGGTTGCTTTGCAGACATTCGATACTATTTTGTCTGACACAGCGGAGATTTCTTCATCTGTTAGGGTCTTTTCTTTGGGCTGAAGCAGAACCTCAATCGCGATTGATTTCTTGTTTTCTCCCAGCGATGGACCTTCAAAGATATCGAACACATTTACACCAGCGATTAGATTCTTATCCGCACCCGCAGCTGCATTGATCAATGTCCGGGCATCACAGCCACTTTCCACCACAAACGCGAAATCTCGTGCTAGCGGTTGAAGATCGGAGATATTCAGAACAGGCTTAGTCTTCGTCGCTTTTTTCCGGGACTCAGGCAAGGCATCAAGATAGATCTCGAAACCGCATATGGGTCCATCCACATCCAATGTCTCCAAAGTGAGAGGATGCAATTCACCGAAATATCCAAGAACCAGCTTAGGGCCCAATTGTATCTTTCCACTCCGACCTGGATGATACCATTCCGGCCCACCAGCTACGATCTGAACTTTAGATGCGTCCATGCCGCATGCTTCCAAAACTGCAACAGCATCAGCTTTTGCATCAAATACATCAACCGCAACGCCAGGCTCCCGCCAGTCACGTCCGCTACCGCTAAGCTTCGCGGATTGTTTACGAATACCGCCGGCAACCCGATGCTGTGTATCCGGTGTGTCACCGTGATAGACGCTGGCCACTTCAAATATGGCAACATCTGAAGAACCACGATCCTGATTTCGCCCAGCAGCTGCAATCAGACCAGGTAGCAGAGAAGGACGCATATGGGACATCTCAACCGAAATCGGATTAGCGATTTTTGTCGAGACCTGTCCACCGCCAAATGCATTGGCATGCGCTTCCGGAATGAATGACCAGGTCACTGCTTCCAACATTCCCCGTGCTGCAAGGCCACGCCTCGCATTACGCGCTCGCAACTGACCTGTTGTAAGGATTTTTGAACCCACTGATCCAACAGCTTCAAGTGGTTTTGGTGCTATGTTGTTAACA